>JABRWB010000051.1 GCA_039961635.1 bacterium | reverse complement strand
CTTCCAGCGCGTCGAACTGGCCCGAGCCGTCCGCGTCGAGGTCGTTCCTCCCGTCCCCGTTCAAATCCAGCCAGTCGCCGGTGGAGTGCACAAGCGTCCACCCGTCGTCGTAGATGCGCTCGGAGGTCGCGATAAACCCGTCCCTGTCGCGGTCGCGGGCGAGCCCGATCTCGCCGTCGCCGTTCACGTCCAAGGGCACCGCGAGCGGGTCGATCCCGACGCGCCGTCCGATGTTCGCCCGCAGCATGTTCTCGTCGCCCTCGTTCACGATCCCGTCGCCGTTGAAATCCCCGTGCAGCGGATTCCCCACGTCCACGTCGCAGATGATGTCGCCGAAGCCGATAAGCATCTCGCCCGGCCTGTAAAGAAATGGTCGGTAATGACGGTTGGAAACAAATCCAATGTTGCCAAGCGCATAATTGGCACCCGTTCCATCATTCCATTTTGGAACCACCGGAGTCGATTCGTTAAAGGAACTGCCCACGTAGGGAAAAGTGCGTTCGCGAATATCGCTCAAATATTGCCAATTTGCATCGGGCCAATTGTATGAATCGATCCAAAAAGGCGGTTTCTCATCCCCAAAGCCCCTGTTGAGGTCGATATGAACCGGAATCAAACCCCAGTTATCATTACCAGCCATAGGCTGCTCATGGCCGGGTGAGGGAAAACCAGTCAGCCCCCAACCTGCTTGAACCTCAAGGTACACTAATTCAGCAGGACAGCTGGGATTGTGTTTGACCAGGTAAAGCTCCCTGCATCCTTCCAATGTATCTTGGGGTCTAATAAAGAGTGCCATTGAATCATACTTAGTGTTTAACAAGCATGTCCACCCGCAAATTGCCTTGAAAAAACCAAGCGGAGCTGTCCCGAAACTCATTAGGTCGAGTTCCCCAAAGCCAGGATAGCCACCGCTTGAACCTATTAAATATGTATCCGGCCAACCCAGTAGGTGGCCGAGCTCATGCTGTAAAATCAAATGCTCCTGCGTATACCAATTCGATAAACCTTTTGCCTCGATAATATCAAGCCAAACATCCGGTATTGAAAGCACAACATGACCCAAAATGACAGGCTCATATTCAACCTTTGATATGTCCCGAATCTCATCTATTCTTGCGAAAATACCCATTTGCGATTCTGGGTACTGAAATGTAATTACCGGCCTAGCTAATCGGCCCGATAGTCGGTTTGCAGGGTTGAACATTATATTGTTAATCTCGTAATTTTTTTCAAACGAGAACGTGCCATACTCCAAATCTGGAGTGTATACTTTTTTCTTAAATTCGAAGCGAGCGAGGAGCGACCCGTATGATTGTTCAGCATAATAATCTCTTGCGGACTGAATCGGTGCATTAAATTCTTCATTTAGCTTTTTATTTTCCGCGTTCAAATCAAGCTCGAATAAAAAGGATGGTGCATCTGAGGATACAATTAAAAACACAAGTATAGGCAAGTCGCTTTGATAATAATAGTAAGGAATTTGGGTGAAGTTAGTCCATCCCGGCAAGTCGCTAAGGGCTTGCACAATTGCGCTTTCCAATGCGTCATCCGGAATTGCCGAAACATAGGAGTCATCCGGGTAGTATTTTGAAATCACGGGGGGGTTTAACTCGCTATTTATTCTAAATATTGAAGCTTGCGGGAAAGTGCCCCCATCAGCATGCTCGCAGTTTAGTGATAATAGGCCCTGCAAAGGCGCGTCTTCGAAAATCTTTGGGGCAGCAGTTGGGCGATCCGAAAGCAGAGACTCATCAAATGCAAATGAGTCAGATACATTGCCCTGGGCCATGCAACCAAGGAGCACGCCCAAAGTCAAAAACACAATGAGCATTGCAAAAGCCGCAGCAAAGTTTTCGAAGACGCGCATAGTTACAAAGGTCTACTCCCCTTCTGGGGCTTCCGTCCCATCCGCAATGCAGTACGCTGTAGCAAAAATGTCGCTAAAGCGTTCATCGTGGATAGGCGCAAAAAGGTTCGATGGCCAACCTGCCGCGCTTGTATATTGGCTGTTACCGTCATAAAGAAGGCTAATGCCAATTTTGGCGGGATTGTGGTCGGCCTCAATTGTTGAGAAGCGCAACTCGCACACAGTTCCTGTGCTATGAACCGGCGCTTCGTATTCTTCAGGAGGCGCTGGAAAATAGATAATCCATGCCTCACAAAGGGTTGGGTCGTTCGGTCTACTTAAGAAACCATAGCTGCGAGTTACTAATCCGATTTCCGGGAATTCTACACCCACCGCTTCGCCCACCGGGTCTAGCAAACCGCTTCGGGTACCAGGATCTTCTTCAAATTCAAGAGCCCAAGGTCCTGGAGTTCCGCGATCATCATTATCCCAAACACGAATACGCAATGAATTCCAATTGACGAGCGAAAGATCGTCGGTTTCAGGATCCCCGTCGCCAAAAAAGCGCATTTTCAAGCTGGGAACATGCTGCACTCCGCGAGCAGTTTGCCGAAAATCGACTTTCAAAGTGTAAATCCATTTACGCGTTCCCGTTAGGCTGCCCACATACCAGGCTTTCGCGTTTTCTTCTGCAAAACCTGCATCGTTTAATGCATCGCGGCCCACAATTGGTTCTTGAAGCCAGTTTGTGCCGACGACCGGGTATGGAGATGGGTCCACCACAAACAATTCGGGATGGTATTCCCCAGGCGAACCGCTGTAGGTGTGTTCAAAAACCGGACCGGGCTCAACAATCGGATTTTCGCCTTGGTGATATGGATACCATTTGAAGATCAGATCATTCTCAGGTCCATCAGGGTCGTATGTAGCGCTCCCGTCTATTTGAACCGTAAACGGAATGGTACCTATCATCGGGGTAACAGTGAAGGAAACAACGGGAGGCATGTTATAGTTAATGGCGACGGGATACCAATCCGAAGCAATTCCCGGATTTCCTTCGGCATCAAATGGCTGAACCTGTGCGTAAACAATTATCCTTTCACCCATCTGGTCGAACAAGGTATGCCAATACCGGTATCCAACGCGGCCCTCGGGAGTGTGCGAGTAATTGAGCAATCCGTTAGTTCCACTGGGGAAATCGCAGGGATCCGAAATGTCGGTCTCAAGCAGTCCAACATTCCAGTCGCAGCTTAGATTTCGGATACTCTGCCGCATAGAATAGCTTGGGCCCGGTATATTATCTTCAAGCAGCAACTGCGTTCTTTGGGGATCTCGGTAAATTTTTATGTGGTATCTCGCGACAGACTCCAAGTAATTTAGCGTAATCGCCGGAGGATCCCACTGGTAGGTTCTCGGAGGGTCATCGTGGATTTGTGAATCCATCCAGATGCGTCCATTCGCATCGTAGTCAACCTGATCCAGCTCGCGATAAACGGGCTCGCCGTGGGGGGCAACATCGTATTGTGTGAACTTAGTATGGTGCAGTGCAAGCGGCGTTCCATCTGAAATGGAAACTTCTCCGCTTATATCGCCGTCCCCGACATTGCGCTCACTCCAGCTGATTTTTTGAAGATCGTTCAGCGCGAGGGTTTGCAAATCATCGACCTTATCGGCTTCATCATCCGGGGCGGTTAGTGGTTCCTTGGGCGGCTCCCATAGCGATTGTTCGAACTCGATGCTGCAAATTTGGCCCTGGCCCTTCGGCTCTTTTTCGTCGAAATTGCCAAGCCCTAGCCAAAACGCGAACTTGCCTTTCTCCGAGTAGACTGGCAAGATAAGCAAGTCCTTATCATCATCTTTAAACATCTCCCCTTTTTCGAATCCGACGGGGTTGTACTTGTCGGGGTCGTAATAAACGTACCCCAACACGTACTTCCATTCTCCGTCCTCGTTCGTGCTGATGTCAAGGACTAAATTCCCGTCTTTGCCCTCGTGCAGCGCCAGCTTGTAGGCGTCGCCGCCCTTAGGATCGTCCGAGCCGTCCCCGTCCAGCGGCTGGAAAGTGAACTCCTCCCCGCCGGGGCCTGTGATGCTGGACGTCGTCCTTGCTTCGTCCGAGGGAGCGGCAGCCGGGGTGAACGTGCCCCCGTAGCTCAACTGCGAGCCTTTCTTGCATCCGCCCACATTTAATAATACCGCGCTAACCACGATGACCGCCAGCGCGATGACGATGCGGGGGCTCAATGCCCCCCCCCGCCGGGTTTTGACAAAAAGTTAAACTTGTACATCTTCCCTTACCTCCTGGGCCGAAGCCCGTACTCCAAAGTATCGGTCCTGCCCGCATGCGCGGGCGAAGCCCCCAGGTCGTTTGCGGCCCGCGATTCGTCCTTGCCGGCCGCGACAATCAACGCTCGATCGATCTATGCAATGTCAATGTCCAATGTTGCACCGGAGCATGCTCCGGGATTGACGGCGAAAGCAAGCTTCCGCGCTCCGGGTAAATTTTCCCCCGGCAGGCGGGCCGGGGTCTGCGGCGGTTGGCTTGTGATAAAAATAACACGGAATTTTGTAAAATCCGGCTAACCGGATTTCGCACCGGAATGCAAGGAACGGCCAAGTCCGCGGGAACGGCATTGCCAGCCGGAGCCTGGATTGCGGCGGGACTGTTTTTCGGGGAGCCGGAATCGC
>JABRWB010000050.1 GCA_039961635.1 bacterium | reverse complement strand
ACTTAGCGGAAATGGTTAGGCTAATACTGAAGCCCGGCCAACAACTCCTTGCCGTGAAATACTGCACCACAAGGGCACTTGATCCTCGTAGCGAACGGCGACAAGCGGCTTATCTGCATGCTCTTCGAACCGAGCCATTGCTTGAAATACACTTCGGGCAGTATAAAACAATCGAAAAGGAATGCTCCAAGTGCGGGAACATTGATATTGTTCCTGTGGAAAAAATGACAGATGTCAATCTTGCAAAGGAGCTCCTTTGCGATTTGTTTCTCGATCGTTTCGATGTAGCACTCCTGGTGACCGCGGATAGCGATCTATTGCCTGTTTTGGAGTTGGCAAAAGCAGAATTCCCAAGGAAGTTCATTCTGCCGGTATTCCCTCCCGCCAGGGCTTCCAAGGAGTTAGAACAGGAGGCTGGAACGAAATTCAATATTGGCGAAAACATATTGCGCCAGGCCCAGTTTCCCCTTAATGTCCAGTGCGCAAGCGGCCGCACCATTCAGCGCCCCCCAAGCTGGAAATAGGAGCGCGCAGATACCTATCCTCGCAGCGCAATCTCCGCCAGCGCCTTTGCTGCAACTTCGGTGATGAACTTCTCAATAAACGACGGGATCTTCTTGCCAAGGTTCTTGAACGTATGCCAGATCCGACCGGCTGCCAACTCCCCTGCCGGCGTCTCGTTGGCGATCTCCTTCAAATCACCCGCAAGGATTCTCTGCCCCTCGGGATCGAGCTCGTCTACCATCGCCGCCATCTGTTCCGCGAGCTGCAGGCGATTCTCCGTCCAGGGATAAGGGGAACCGCATTTTGAACAAAACTTAGGCAATTCAAAACCTGGCACAATTACGGGCCTAGTTTTCAGCCTAACCAATGGTATGGGGCAATCAAGAACGATGCTTCCATTGATTGTTTCTCCGCAAGATTTGCAGCTTTGAATGGTGGGTAGACCGCATTTGGAACAGCGTTCTTGAGCTTCATGAGTTCGCAATTGGGCAACACTGGTTATCAAATGGCCATTTTCGCAGATAATTGCCCTATCGAAATGTTCAGGAATCCTGCCTCGCCAGGTTTTGATTTCGTCGAATTCAGATGCAGACATTGAGTTCACTCCTTCCCGCAATCAGGGCATTTCGTCAGGGGCACGGCATTCTCCTGTAAAAAGATTGTAGGCAAATCGCTGGCCGTCCTCCAAATGGTAAATCAATTCAGTTCGCGTGAACTCAATCGATTTCACTCCGTCAAAGAAATCACGATCGCGATGCCACAGCTTGCGGCGATTTGGAATATCGTATAGCACTAGCTGGTTGTCGTCTTTGCAGTCCTCGCGATTGTTGGAATTGGTGACAGCGACGAGGTATTGCCCATCAGCCGAAAGAGCACAATTAGGTTCATATAAAAGTGCAAGTAGTTTGAATTCGGCCAAGGAATCGCCTGCAGGACCGCGGACCACTAAGCGAGATGTCAGCCTTTCGAGATTATGAGCGTCGCATACCGAAATGCCGTTGTCGGCAACGTCACCCCACCAAGGCGCTTTCTGGCGTTTATGCCAAAGCAGTCTGGGATTACCTTTCGGGGTGCTCCAAGTAACCAAGCAGATCTTGTCGTCCATATCCGACCAGGCGAACATATAAAGGCCATTCGGCGACTTCTTGTAATTGCCGCAAAATCCAATGGGCTCGAAGCTGAAAATGCCTGTTGAACCATCACCCCAATTGTCAGGATCAATATCGCCGCGGGCCCGCATCGTCCTAAGTTGTCCGCCTTTGCTAGATCGTTCAGTATTGTCCGGCTTAGAATACAATGCGGTTAGTCCGTAGAGTAGAAGAAAAATAACGAAGAGGGAAAAAAGGAGCATTTCTTTCCCCGAAACAGACTACAGCTTAGTTGCGTAATAAACCGCGGTTTCAAAGACAGGAGGATCCGGTTCCGTACCGCTCATATTTGTTGCCGATGTGAATTCGAATGTGGTGCCGGAAGAACCATATTTTACGACAGCCGTGTCATAATCAATATAGGCAGTTTCACCGCCCTTGTTACTAATGCGATTTATACAGTGGTATGCAATTACCTCCGGTGTTGTTTTGGATTCGTCCGGCCGAAGCCACCAACCAGGATTGAGACCCACGATTGCAGCGATGTTAGCCGGCGCCACCAGATATAAATCGCCATTTTGGGAGTTCCTTCTTATTTCTACGATTCCCGAGAGAGGCCATCTTGCGGAATTTGCGTCTGGCTCAGCAGTCAATTGCCAAGCTCCCAGAACCGGATTTGAGTTGGGGCCAGGCAGGCTGGCAAGGGGACTCGAAAAACCCCCGCCACAACCTGCGAGCGCGATAAGCAAGACCGACGACAAGGCAGTTAATATCTTCATTTCATACCTCCTTGGATTTCTCCAGGCCTACAACTCCCGGCACAGCCTGATCGCTTTGACGATCTTCACGCCGTGGTTTTCCCAAAGGCGAATCGGCGGGTATTTGACATTGGCGCTCTGAAGCTCAATTCCCTGAACCCGCTTCTTAACCCGCTTCACCAGGTCGCCATCCGGCGTGGTCGCCACAACAACATCGCCCGTCTTTACCGGCGCGGCGGGCGAACACAACAAAACATCCCCTTCGACAATCTCTGGGGCCATAGAGTCACCTGAAACGCGAACCGCGAACGCGTCCGGATCCAAGTCGAGAATATCATATCCGACAGGCAAGCGCTCTAAAGGTTCCGCCGTGCCGTTGGATTCGCCGGGGGCTGTGGTTGCGCCAACCGAAGCATAAAGGGGCACTTCCGGACGAGCGGGCTTTCCGGACTGCATTTTCTCCACCAAGCCCCGAAGCTCCGCGATTGAGTCTAAAACTTCTGAGCGAAGCGATTCAGCAATAGGCTCAAGATAAGAGCGCTCAACCTTCAAGGCGGCTGAAATCGCATCTATCTTATCCGACATTGGCTCGGATCTGCCTGACTCCCAAGCGCTAATTGTTTGCGGTGCCAATCCCAGGATTTCGGCCAGATCCTCCTGGCGCATGCCAAGGGATTGACGCCGCTCCTTTATACGTTTGCCTATCCCCAAACCAAGGCCAGTATAGCACCTGGAAAAGATTTTTCCCCAAACTTCAAAAACCCCTTGACAAGCGGCGGGGCGACGATCTTCGGTTGCGCTTTACAGCTGGCATTCCACAAAGGCTGTCGGGCGGTTGTATGTGTAGGAATAGACATGAAGGGGAACGGCTACTACGACGGTTCGGCCAACCTTTACCGGCCGGGCGGCCCCTGGATGCACGTGCCGATCGTTGATGCGATGATCCGGACGATGCAAGCGAAGCGCCCGGACTTTCGCGTTTATAGCCTATCGCCGACGGCCTTGGATATTCCGATTATGGAGGTGGTTTGAATGACTCTCATGGAAATGGCGCTCGAAGTCGCGGGGCGTAACAAGTCAGTGGTTGAGCAGCCGCCCAATTCGAACTGGGGACCGCAGGTCAAATTGTTTTTGGAATCCGCGGGCATAAGCAAGCCCGCACCCTGGTGCGCCGCGTTCGTCTACTTCTGCATTGCACAGGCGGCCAAGGAGTTGGGCGTCGCGAATCCATTCCAGGGGATCAAGTATCCGGCGCTCGCATTCGCGTATTCTGCCTGGGGAGGCGAACACGACCGGATAATCAAAAGCAGGGGCGAACACGCCGATCACGAATATCCGCCCGGCGCTCTCGTCGTATTTCACTTCTCGCATATCGGCTTCATCCTCGATACGCTCGGCGGCGGAAAGGTTCGAACGATCGAAGGCAACACCAACGGCGCCGGCTCCCGCGACGGCGGGGCCGTGCTGGTCAAGGATCGTAAGCTCCATATCAACGACGTTGTCCTGACGTATGGGGAGCGGCAGCCGGTCAGAATCACCTGGGAGCTTGCGCGCCCGATCTTGCAGGCCGGCTATGAGCACCTTTTCGGCAAGCTGCGGCCGGAGGAGCGAGATGGCAATGTGCAGCTGAAGTACTGGAACGAACTCGTCAGGCGCGAGAAAGAGCGCTTCGACGTGTAACAAGAAAGCACAGCCATTCCCCCCCTGGCTCGTGCTCAATTATCTCCCAATTTTGTCCCGGCCCCCGTCGAAAAGAACGGCGGGGGCTTTTGCTCTGAAAAGGCACTTAAATCGCCCGCCTTGCTGCAGGAACCGGGGTAAATTTCAATGTTATGGAGGCTTTGAGCATCCTACCACTGGACTTTTGCCACCGCCCGCATCAATACTAGCTTTTTGCGAGGGATCGCCCCTTTCCGAAAGTCGTTTTGCCCTGTGAGGCCTCTAGCGTGCCCGTATTTGAAAACTGACCCTATCGGCGGCGCAGAAAAGCGGCCAAACTCCGGCAATCCACGTATAGCATTTCCGACCATCCAGCCCGTTTCGCGACTAAATTACCTCTCCTAATTGCACTTTGCAGTCCCTTGTATGTGAGCCCGCACCGCGCCGCAGCAATCGTCATCGCAACAAGACCTTGCATAATGCTGATGCGGTAAGAGGGCGCCTGTTTCGTTGTCGGCTTTCGGATATGACCCTCTCCGCTTGCCGGTTTGCATTTGAATAGCTCACCGTCGGCGGAGATGCATCGGGGAAAATTTGCCTTTTGAATGTGATTGGGTGATATCAATGACCAAGGAAAATATCGAAGAATTATTCGGCAAAATCAAGAAGCTGCTTATCAAGCATTCGAATGGCCTTGCGGCAATCGAAAAGATTCCCGGAAGCCAGGCAAAGGGTGACAAGCCCGGTTACCACCTTTACGGCAAGAAGGAAGTCGCGCTCGCGGGCAGGAAGCCGCAGCCGACGTATGTCGCGGGGATAATCGCCCAGAAGCATTTCGTTGGCTTTTACAGCATGCCGGTTTATTCGCACAGGAACGAATTCGATTTTTCACCGGAGCTTTCCAAAATGCTCAAAGGGAAATCCTGCTTCAACGTAACAACCGGTTCGCCGGAAATACTCGCGGAAATCGAATCGATAATTAAAAAGGGAATCGAAATCTACAAAAAGGAAGGCTGGATTTAGCAAACTGCCGTCGCATCAGCGGCGGTCTTTGATCGCGGAGGCCAGCAGCTCTGCAATCACCTTCTGGCCCCCGTTTGTCAGGTGGATCGCGTCGCGGAAGTCGTTTTCCCACAGCCCGGACGCGTCGCCGGAAAGATCCAAAAATACTCCCCCGCGCGCTTCCACGGAGGCGCGCAGCCAGCAGGCGAGTTCCGCGTATATTTTTCCGGCGCCCAGCGACATCAAACGCGCAAGAAGCTCCGGATGATCGGGCGCGATGTATACCAGAATCAGCGCTCCGTCATTTCGCGCCGAATCGAGCAGCTCCTCCATCGCTTTTTTGCGCTTCGGGCAAATTTCCGTGAAAGTGTTTACAGCCAGCCCTTTGCGCGGGTAATCAAAAAGCTGCCGAGCGATTCGGTTTGCGCGCTTTGCAGGCTCGGGAGATGCCGTCCAATCAAGGTGACCGTCCGGATGCCACCGGAATTTGCCTCCCCCGCTCGACCTCCTTTTGACCGTGCGCACGAGCGCATTCCAGGACGCGGTGGCTTGCTCCCGCGAAAACAGAAGCTTCTGCCGCCAAAACGGATCGGGTTTTACTGCACGGGCATCCTCCAGGATTTTTCTGAACCGCCCGGTGGCAACCGCCTCCAAATCAATCCCAAGCCGGGGATGAAACATGTTCGGCGCAATCCCTATAACAAGCGTTTTCGGCGCTCCGAATGGTGCGGCGGCGATTTTGTATAGAGCCAACAGGTCTTCCGCACGGGCGACCGTGACGCTGAAATTGAATACCGGCGCGGGAAACTCTGCGCGAGCCGACAGGTCCAGGTTGTACAACCGCGACGCGCCCAGAATCAGTGTTCCCGGAGCGGTGTGCATTTCCGCGAACATTTCCAGCTTTTTGCGCCGGATATTGGGGTGGCTGCGGGAAAGTCCGTGACCGTGGTAAAGATCGAAAGGATCGATGAGCAGATTCAGCGCGGCAAATGCGGCCGCGCGCAGCAGCACTAACATCCAGCAAAGCAGGCAAATGCCCGCCGCAATCAGAATCCAGTTGGCCGAGCCCAAGACGCGGCAATGTTAGCAGGATTGCCTGCCGCCGCGGCGGATTTCTTGACACGCCATTCGCGCGTGAATATATTCGCGGCTGCGCCGAGACTCGCGGGTGCGGCGCGGGTGCCCTTCTTGGCGGATAAACGGAGGAACTCACAGATGCTTGTCCCCACCATAGTCATGGCGATACTTGCCGTCGTGTTGCTAATCGTCGGCTGGCAGAAGGGAGGCGGCCAGCATGTCGCCGGCCTCAAATCCGCACTCGGAATGACTTGGCAGGTGCTGCCGCTTTTGGTTTGCGCGTTCATAGTCGCCGGAATGGTGCAATCGCTGATCTCGCCGGCCGCGTTGTCCAAGTGGATAGGTCAGGAATCCGGTTGGCGCGGAATAATTCTGGGCACGATCGCCGGCGGACTCACGCCCGGCGGCCCGTACGTGAATCTGCCCATCGTCGCCGTGCTGCTCAAAAGCGGCGCGTCCGTGGGCACGCTGGTCGCGTACGTTACGGGATGGTCTCTGTGGGCGGTCGGCCGGCTGCCGATGGAAATCGGAATCCTCGGCTGGCGGTTCACCCTGGTTCGTCTGGCCTGCACGTTCTTTTTCCCTCCGGTAGCGGGTTTCCTGGCGCAGCTCGCGTTCGGAAGGTTCAAGCTTTGACAAGGAGTTGATTGAATGGTCAAAGTAAATTGTTACGCCGCGTTCGAGGCGAAGGGGCGGCTTCTTCCGCATAAGTTCGACAAACCCAAACTCGCGCCGCACGAAATCGAGATCGCGATCACGCATTGCGGAATCTGTCACAGCGACGTGCATTTGATAGACGGCGACTGGGGCGAGCAAGAATGGCCTCTGATCCCCGGTCATGAAATCGTCGGCACAGTCGCGGCCTTGGGAGACGAGGTCGCGCACCTCAAGAAAGGCGACCGCGTCGGAGTGGGTTGGCAGGCGGGGAGTTGCCACCAATGCGAGTGGTGCAGCATTGGCGAGGAGCAGCACTGCAGCGAAAACCAGGCCACCTGCGTAGGGCGGCCCGGCGGATACGCGAAGTCGCTTTTCGTGGACGCGGGATTCGCGTTTCCCATTCCAGACGCGCTGGATAGCGAAAACGCGGCGCCGCTGTTATGCGGCGGAATAACCGTTTACACGCCGCTGCGGAATTACGGCATCGAGCCGCACATGAAAGTCGGCGTCGTCGGCATCGGCGGGCTGGGGCATCTCGCGGTGCAGTTTGCCGCGGCGTTCGGATGCGAAGTCACCGCATTCTCGCGCACACGCGCGAAGGAACAAGAAGCGTACGGATTCGGCGCGCACCGGTTTGTCGCGACCGGCGAGGAAGGTTGGGCCGACGCGGAAAATGGAATGCACGACGCGATTCTTTCGACGGTTTCCGGCGACCTCGATTGGTCTTCGTTCATTAAGATTTTGCGCCCGAAGGGAAAGCTCATTTGCCTCGGCGCTTCCCAGAACTCGATTGGAGTTAACGGAATTGATTTGATTGTAGGAGGGAAGTCAGTCTGCGGCAGCGCGATAGGCGGCTCGAAACTGATCCGCGAAATGCTCGAATTTTCCGCGAGGCACGGGATAGTCGCGAAGACGGAGACCGTGCCGATGAGCGAGGTCAACTACGCGGTGGACAAGACGCGGCGCAATGAAGCGCGCTACCGGATGGTGCTGGCAAACTAGGATTTGGCCCTAAAGCCTCAATCCAGGCTCCGCATCCAGCTCCTCGTCGTCCAATGGAATTGCGCCCCGCGCGGAGATTATCAGCCACGCCAGATACGCCATCATCTCGGCGTTGTCCACCGCCAGAGGCTTATGCGGCACGAGCACGTTGACGCCGCTTTCAGCGAGCATAGACCGGAAATTCGCGCAAAGCGCGGAGTTTGCCGCCACTCCGCCGGACAGCGTAAGCGTTCTGCAGTCGGGATTGTCCCTTAAAGCTTCCGCTGCCTTTATGAAAAGCGATTCGTTCAACGCGTTCTGCAGCGCTAGGCAAAAAGCGGGTTCGAGTGGATGTCCCGCTGTTATGTTTTCCGCCTTCATCAGCCGCAGCGCCGCGGTTTTAAGCCCGCTGTAACTGAAATTCAGGTCTCTTGATTCCCTCATGGGCACGGGAAGCTGGTGCCGCGCAAGCCAGCGCGCCGTGTCCGGATTTTCCGCGTCGGCATGCGCCGCGAGCCGTTCGATAGTTGCTCCGCCCGGATAATCGCGGCCGAGCGCGACCGCGATCTTGTCAAGCAGCTCCCCCCCCGCATCGTCCAGCGTTTCTCCAAGAGTCGTGTAATCGCCCAGCGCATTGGCGCGCACAAGCAGAGTGTTTCCTCCGGACACCACCAGAGCGATATGTGGAAAAGGAATTTCGCCGATGATACGTCCCCGGCGTGCATTTCCGTCCCCCGCGTCCAGAAACGGGCTGACGATATGTCCTTCCAGATGGTTCAATCCCATCACGGGAACGCCGAGTCCGAGCGACAGTCCCTGCGCGTAGTTGACTCCTACAAGCAGGCTCCCGACAAGCCCCGGCCCTCGCGTTACCGCAACCGCCTTTATGCGCTTCGTGTCGATGTGCCGCTTCAGCTCGAAGTACAGCGCGGGCAGGTCGGTTATGTGGCTGCGGGCCGCGATTTCGGGCACAACCCCGCCCCACTCCCGGTGCAATTCGACGCGTCCCGCCACATAACCCGCAAGGATCGTTCCCGCGGCGTCGACGGCCGCGATCGCCGAGTCGTCGAAGCTCGTTTCAATTGCAACGATTATCCCGTCCGCGCCGAGCGGCCCGCCCGCGTCCATCTACAGCTCCGTCCGGTGCGCCAGCGCCTGCTCCAGCGTATCGCTGTCGGCGTAGTCCACCTGTGCGCCCGTTGGAAGCCCGCGCGCAAGCCGCGTCACGCGTACTCCCAGCGGCTTCAATTCAGCCGCTATGTAACTGGCGGTCACATCGCCTTCCGCGGACGGATTTGTGGCCACGACGGCTTCATTCGTTCCGTTTTTCCTGATCCTCGCGATCAGCTCCGGAATTTTCAAATCCTCCGGCGTTACTCCTTCGAGCGGTGACAATACTCCGCCAAGAACGTGATAGACGCCCGTAAAGAATCCGCCGCGCTCGAGCGCGAACACATCCAGCGGCCCTTCGACGATCATCAGGCTTTTTCTGGAACGAGAACTGTCGGAGCAAACCGCGCAAAGCTTCCCCTTTTCGGAAAGTGCTCCGCACTCCCGGCAAAATCCCACACTCTCGGCCGCGTTTTTCAACGCATTCGAAAGTGAAATCGCCTCCACGTCCCCGCTTGTCACAAGGTGCAGGGCGATCCGCTCCGCACTGCGCGGCCCGATTCCCGGCAGCTTGGCGAGTTCCCTGACGAGCGCCCTTAGCGCTTCCGGCATCATCGCTATCCCAACAAATCCTTTATCGAGCCCAAATCCATTCCCCCGATGGTCACACTCTGCGACAACCCCTCGTACTTCTCCAGGTTGATGGCTTCGACGCGCCTTAGCGCGTCGGCAAGAGCGGAAAACACGAGGTCTTCCAGGAGTTCCACATCGCTGGGGTCCACTTTCGAGCGGTCGATTTTGACCCGGCGCACCTGTCTGTCGCCTGAAAGCGAAATTTCGACCGCTCCGGCGCCCGCGGAGCCGGTGACGGTGGCCTCCGCCAGCTCGGCCTCGACGGCGGCCTTCCGATCCTCGAATTCCTTCATCAATTGCTGAGCCTGCGCCATCAGGCTCGGTATGTCGAACTGCATTTCTCTCCTTGAGGCCGGAGATTGCTTCAGCCGGCCGGATTTACACTATACTATATCGCCGCCGATAATTCCCCGCGAGAGGCGGCCAGCCCCCGCGGGAAGACGCACGGAAAAACGATGGCACTCGGAAAAAAGGATGCAAAGGGAATTTTCTGCCTGGAAGGCGATTGGACGAACGACCTTCGGGACACCTCGTCGGTCGAAAACGGCCTTCGGCTGCTGCGCGACACCGAGCGCATTCCATACATACACCGCAACATCGCGACGCGCGCGGATTTCGAGTATTACCTGGGCAAGTGGGTGAACAAGCAGTACGCAAACTACCCGGTGCTGTACCTCGGATTTCATGGCGTGCCCGGCGGAGAAGTTATACAGATGCCCGCAAAAAAGGAAGAAGTTTCTCTTGACGACCTTGCGGAAATACTCGGAGGCCGGTGCGCGGGAAGAATCATTTATCTCGGAAGCTGCTACGCGCTGGACACCCACGGAATCCGCTTGAACAAATTCATCGCGCGCACGGACGCGCTGGCCGTTTGCGGATACACAAAGTGGGTCGCATGGACGGTATCCACCGCGTTCGAAATCATTCTTTTCTTTCTCATGCAGCGCCGCGCGTTCAATCGGACGGGCGCGCGGTGCATTGAGCGGGACATTCTCCGCGTCTCTCCCGACCTGTGCAAAAGGCTCGGCTTCAGAATGAAAGTGCGATAAAAATTCAACTCGCACACGCTAGAACATGTCGAACGCGAAGTCCTTTTGAGGGCGCACCACAAGAAAGCACGCGTCCGGCCGGTCCTCGATGTGGCACGACAATACGAATTCTCCGCCAGGCACCGAAATCTCGCCCGTCTGCCCGACCCCCACGTGCACCGGGCTCCACTTGTCCCCGTTTACGAACAGATTGCGCGCCGAATTGCCGCGGTTGATTATTTTCATCTTTATGCGGGTATGTTCCGGAGGCGTGGGCGCGGAAGCATCCTCAAAAGCATCCACGATGTCAATCCTGTATGCGACGCCCGCTTCCAGGTCGTACGACTTGCGCTCCCCGCCTTTCAGCCAGATGTCGGTCTGTCTGGGAGCGGTTTCCACGCAGCGCGACTTCCAACGCGGCACGCTGTACGGCGTCGAGCCTACAAACAAATCCTGCGTCGAGTTGGTCAGGTTTGCGAATACGACAAGAGAAGTCTGCGGATTTCCCGGCCGGACTACTTCCGGATGCGGAAAAGGGTATTCGTGCCGCATGAAAGCTATTTTTTCGAAGCCGCTCAGCCGCGCCGCGCCCGCGCCGCCCGCAGCCGGCGAAAGGTGCCGTCCCCACGATTCGATAGTCATAATCCACCGCCCGGCAGATGAATAATAAATAAGGCCGCGATGCGCCGGGGGTTTCATGCGCATTGTACCTCAAAATGCGGGCCGGCGCGCGGGTGTTAGAATTCCGCCATGCCTACCGAGCTTGTAAGTTTGTTCGATCCGTCCATCCGGAATTGCGAATCCGCCGTTCTCGAATCCGGCGACGGGTGGTTCATCCCCGGCCGCACCTGCTTTTTCGCGGAGGGCGGAGGGCTGCCCAGCGACCGCGGCGCTTTCAGCGCGGCCGGTACGTTGGGCGAAATCATAAACGTGCAAAAGACCGAGGAAGGGATGAAGCACTTCACCGCTGGCGGGGCGGTTCCGGCGGCTGGGGAATCCGTTTCGCTCTCGCTCGACTGGGAATACTGCCACCTTCTTCGCCGCTACCACACCGCGCTGCATGTGCTTTGCGCGACGATATGGAAGATGTACGGCGTCAAGGTTACGGGCGCGCAGGTGCGGGAGGGCAGCGCGCGGATGGACTTCGGATTCCCGGAGTGGAAGCCGGAGTACCGGGAGGCGATCGAACGCGAGGTGAACGCTGCGCTCTCGGGCGGCGCGGAGGTGAAAATTTACTCGTTGCCCGCCGACGATGCGAGGAAAATTCCCGATCTGCTGCGAACGGAGATTGACCTGCTGCCGGAGGGGCTTTCCGAAATCCGCATCGTCGAAATAGTCGGGGTTGACTTGCAGGCGGACGGCGGCGCGCACGTCCGCAATCTCTCGGAAGTCGGCAGGCTCGCGATTAAGAAAGTCGAAAACAAGGGAAAGGGATTCAGAAGGCTCGAAGTGGAGCTGGATTAGGAGTGCGGCCTTCCAAGGCCGCGTTCAATATCGAGATGGAGGTTGTGATCGTGCGAATTGTTTACGATTCTGAAGTAGACGCATTGAGAATAATTTTCAGGGAAACAACCACGACCTGCCGCGAAATCGGTGACGGAATCGCGTTGGATATAGACGCGGAAGGAAACATCGCGGGAATTGAAATCCTCGATGCGGGCCGGCGCCTCGGCGAGCGCGATACGCTGAGAAAGGTCACGCTGGAGGGAATCGGCATAGGCGCGGCCGCGGGATGATAAAAACGTCGGGCGCTAAATAAAAGCGGGAAGGAAAACTCCTCCCCGCCGGTAATACGACCAAAACTCACGCTTGGGAATTAGCTACTTTTTCGCCTGCGGTTTGCGCGTCGGTTTTGAGGCGGGAGGCTGCTTCTTTGCAATCGCCGCCAGTTTGCCGATGTCGATTCCGCCCGCGGCAATTTCCGTAATCTTTTCCAATCTTGCGTTGTGAAATTCGGCTATCGTCTTCACCGTCTCCGGCTCAAGCGCTACCGTATCGGCAAGTTTGTAATGCTTGACAACGATGCTTCCGTCCGGTTGCGACTTGAGTACAAGATGGTGATCCTCGTTTGCGTTTTCCGCCGCCATTTCAGTCCCCTTACGACGGATTCGTCACCGGCCCGTAAAGCGCAAGCCACGCCTCGCCGACTCCGTTGATCAGGCACTTCACCATGCACAGGAACTGCCATCCCGTCGCGCCCGGGCCGATGGCCGATAAAGGAGCTATGAAAACGCCGTTGCCGGGATCTGTCGAGATGTTGCCCGAAAAATCGGACTGGACGTTCCCCTGGATCTTCAGAATCGGCCCGTCGTCGCTTGTCTGGACAAGCTCCAGTACGGCGATCGAGTCCTCGTCGTCGAACTGGACGACGCGCAGCCTGCCGTCTGTGGCCGAACCGGACACGCCGCCTATCGCCACCTTGTTGGATGTGCCGATTACCTTTACCAGGTCCTCGAAGTCGTCGGTTGTAACGGTGAACAGCTCGCCGTCGGCCAGCACGAAATCGGCGTTGCCGTCGAAAGACGCGTTGCCAACCGAATCCAGAGCACCAATCCAAGTAGCGCCCCAGCGTCTTGACGAACTTCCGATGTTCTTGTTTGTCGCGCTTGTGTAAGGCAGAAGCCCCTTGTCCGCGTCTGGACGGATGTCCGTGGAACCATCCTCTACCCAATCAACTGTTGCCATCGATTAGAAGCTCCCGTGACTGAATTTCACAACAAGAAGAATTGCAAACCACTATATCGTACCTGAATTTCGAAGAATTGGCTTGAATAAACGCGTGCGTTACAAGATTTAACATGCTTAACATCTTTTAACAAATCTGCAAGTAAATCCATACTGCTATAGCGGTGATTCGCGCGTATAAAGATAAACAGCCGAAGCGGATTCATCTGCAGCGGCGACGTAGACACCCGAGTCATCCAGAGCCATATCAATGCTGGTTAGATAAGCACCTGTTTCATCCAGTGGTTCGCTAAAATAGCTAGTGCCGTCTTCCAATAAAAACACATTTCGCGTTAAGTTATCCGATTCGTAGTAAAAGCTAGCTATGTACACGAATCCTTGATCGATAAAGAGTGCCTTTCTAACTGCCTGAAGCAAGGGATAGTCCCGCAGCAGAAAAGGTGAGTTTTCCCAAGAACCGTTCTCGCTTGCTAACCTTGAAATGACATTGTCCTGGTCTTGCGCCGCATACTGTATTGAAATATTGTCTTGTTGCATTATCATGCACACACGCGTTGGCGGATTGACGGTTACAAGCTCTTCCTGGAATTCCCCTTCCTGCCTTGAAAACAAGGATATGAAATCCCTGATTTGAAGGATAACGGGAATGTTTATAACGTAATCGATATGGGAAATAAATAACTGTCTTTCGGAGGGCTGCTGAAATGGATCCTGCTCAGTCAGGCTTTCGCCCTTCCTTTCCGCAAATGAATACTGCCTGCCGTACTCCCCGTTCCTATATAGAAATCCGACTGCAGGCTGTATGGATCCGGTGCTTACTGCTAGCCAATCCCGCAAAAAGTACATATTGTTCATTCCACCCATGTTGTATACGGATATTTCACCCGATGGGTCCCGCTCAATCAATATTGCCTGCCGAAATTGGCCGTCAGTTGTCAAGTATGTTCCAACCACCATTGTTCCGTCCGCAAAAAAAGCAGGGCGCGTGGGATAACCAACGCTTGGTTGAAAGCCGGGCGGCGGAACTGGTTCTGCGAAATAATCCTCGAAACGCCATTCGTTTCCACCTGAACCGCCTTTGAAGGCCATTCTGATTCTGTCTTTAGTGCTATTTGGCATTATATCGTCACGTACGCCGTAAACGATGCAAAGCTCGCCGGTGACAGGAGAAACAGCAGCGCCGATACCGGTTTCCAAGATGTCGGTTTTAAGCTGGCTGGATCCCTGAAGCTGCTGCACCAATTCGCGCTGCCAGTAAAGCGAACTGGAATTTGAGACCAGAATTAGGTTTTTCAATGCAATTAATCCGCTGTTATCAGTTACGCGCAAAACCGCGTTCCAAATACCGGCACCGTAAGTGTGTTTGATGTTTTCAGAATTGCCAGACTGCCAGTCGAATTGGCCGTCGCCTTCGAAATCCCATTCGTACTTTACGATTTGCCCGTCGGGATCGTACGAATTGTTGCAGACAAGGGTGGTTTCAAACGGGGCATCGCCTTCAAGGGGCCACGCCCCGGCAATCGCCACCGGGGGCTGGGGCACCGGGCCGCCTTCGGGGGGATAGACGATCACGGTGACTGTCTTCGTCGTAGCAAGAAACGAATCGTCCGTCACGCGCGCGGTGCAGATGCGCACGCCCACTTCGCTTTCGGTGAAAAGGTGGGCTGCGGTACCGTTCGTGGAAGTGAAATCGCGGA
>JABRWB010000049.1 GCA_039961635.1 bacterium | reverse complement strand
GAACATGACAGCCTCCAGCCTGATTGCTCCGGCGCATCCCGCCCCGGATGGATGAAGGTTCTTACCGTGAATATCCGCACTTTAGCGGATTGGATCGGCAATTTCGCCCATCCGCCGCGCCCAAACCCGGCGGCTTATCGACCGCTTTTCCGGGCAGCGCGGCCTTAACGCGATTTGGTTTTACTTTCCCTTCGGCGGCGCCGGGGGTCTGGGGGGCAGCTTCGCGAATTCGAGTTTTAGCGCGCTGACCAGCGCCGCGATCTGCTCGCGTTCCTGCGCTGTCAGGAAATCGGCCAGCCTTTTGCCGAGAAAATCGATCAGGTCTATGCACAGCGCCGCGCGTTTCATGTCGCGCGAAGTCAGATTCGTGTCCAGGTTGGGCTGAAGGCCCAGATACTGCAGCGAAAGCATATACGCGACGTTGAGGGTATCGCGCAGGTAGTTTTCGATTCCGAGCCGGGAAAGATTGGCGATTTGCTCGCGGGCGGCCTTCCGAAGCCGCTCTTCGTCTTCCGGCGTCATTTCGCGGAATGCCTGCCGCAGCTCCTCGTCGATCGCGCGTTCGTCCTCTTCGGAGAGCCCCAACCGGGAGCCCTCGCCGGGCGCCTTTTGCGGCTCGCCGATAACTTCGAACCCGCCGCGCGCGTCGCCCGGCCTAGTATCGCCGCCGGTTTCCGCGGCCCGAGAAGCCGGCGCGGACGCCGGCGTCTCCGGCTCCTCGTCCTCGTCGTCGCGCGCGAAGCGCTTGTCCTCAACCACGAAGCGCGGGCGTTCGCGCTCCTCGTCGTTCCTGTTTTTCTCGTCGGTCATCGGTATCACTCCTGCCGGTTGAATTGTACGTTGGCGCGCCGCATTTGGCAAGGAAGGCGCAACCGATTGCGAATGGAATTTAAATAAACGATTATTCGGCGGGCTTGTAGATTTTCACGCGGTTTTTGCCCGCGTGCTTCGCCTCGTAAAGCATTTCGTCCGAGCGCTTGACAAGTTCGTCCGGCGATTCGAACTTTGCGCCCTCGGTGCTTGCCCCGCCGACGCTGATAGTAACGGGCATCGGCAGTCCTCCCGAAGCGCGCGTGGACTCTTCCACCGACAACCGCAGCCGCTCCGCGGCTTTAAAGCAAGAATCCGCGCCCGAATAAGGAAGGATGATCGCGATTTCGTCGCCGCCGTATCGCGTCACCGTGTCGTCTGTGCGCAACGCTTTCATAATCGTCGAAGCGACAAGCTTGAGCGTCCTGTCGCCGACCGGGTGGCCGAACGTGTCGTTCACGTTTTTGTATCCGTCAATGTCGGCCATCAGGAATCCAATCGGATAGCCGTAGCGGGAGGCGCGCGAAAATTCGCTGTCCAGCCGCTCGATTAGGTAGCGCTTGTTGAAAAGCCCGGTCAGCTCGTCCGTTCGCGCAAGCTCCGCCAGCTTCAAATTCAGTTCCTTGGTCTCGTTAAGCAAGTTTTGGATTTCGTCGTTTTTCTCGCGGAGCTGGGTGACCACCGCGGACAGGCTTTTGTTTTTATCCTCAAGCTCTTTTCGCAGCCTGGCGAGCCTAAGCTGGCCGTAAATCCGCAGCAGGATTTCCTCGGGAAAGCATGGCACCGAGACGTAGTCGAACAACCCAGCGTCGTCCTCGGTGTCGTCCGGGAACATGATGTCGTCGGCAAGGTAGAGAACGGGCAAACGCGTGGTAGCCTCGTTTTCGCGAAGCGCGTAATAGGCCGAGGCGAAGTTTTCTGAAGATTGCACGCCGTTGACAATGACGAGATCCGGCACCTCGCCCGGCGCAAGATTGAACAACTCGGCCATCTCGCGGAAGGCCGCGAATTCGAACCCGAGGTTGCTCAGGTGCGTATAAATCGTGTTCTCGTAATCCCCAGGCTCGCCGAGGTAACCGATACGACCGGACATCATTGGTTTCCTGTAAAGAAAACGGATGATATCAAGCGAATCCCTGGATTTGCAACGGGAATCGCCTGGTCGCCCGGAATTGACAAACTTTTACATCGCGCCCGACCGGACGCTTCACAGGCGTCAGCCGCCCGCTCCGTCGCAGGCCGGGTTCGGCGCGAATCCGCCGTCCGATTTGGCTGTCGTGCAGGCGGTGACGCTGAAAATGCGCTCCATCTTTCCGCCGCACTTTTGGCACTTGAACCGGCCGGATTCGGCCTCCTTCATCGAGACCAAAAGCTCCTCGACCTCGCCGCACTTGGCGCACTGAAATTCGTAAATCGGCATGGCGGATACATGATACCGCGCGAAGCAGGTCCGATTGTCCGGACGGGGATTGTGAACAAGGGTGCGCGGGTATAATGGCCGTCCGCCCGGCATCCAAATCCCGGCGGAATTCGATTTCGGAGACTTTCATGAGTGCGCAAATCGGTGCGGAATCCGGCGGCGGGACGGCCTGGACAAGGTCGCCCGCGAACCTTGCGGAGCTTCTTCGCACCGACGCCGACGGACGCGAAGTGGTCGCGATGGGCTGGGTGGACGCCCGGCGGGATCTCGGCGCGCTCGTTTTCGTCTGGTTGCGCGACCGATATCTGCAGGAGCTGCAGCCCGAAGCGCAACGGCGGGGATACGAGGCCGCGAAGGTGCAGGTCACGTTCAATCCGGAATACGCGCCAGATGCGCACCGGCTTGCGGAGCAGCTTCGCGGCGAATACGTCGTCGCGGTGCGCGGCGAGTGGCGGATGCGCGCGGACAAAGACGTAAACCCGAAGCTGCTGGGCGGCGACCGGGAGATTTTTGCGACCGGACTTAAGATCCTGTCGCCCGCGGAGACGCCGCCTTTTTACATCGCCGAAGACCCGAAGGCCGGCGAGGATTTGCGGATGCAGTACCGCTATCTCGACCTGCGAAGGAGGCCGCTCGTCGAGGCTCTGGCCGCGCGCCACAGGATTTTCCTTTCGATGCGCAACGCGCTCTCGGAAATGGGATTCCTCGAAGTCGAGACGCCGATGCTGGGGCGCTCCACCCCGGAGGGCGCGCGGGATTATCTAGTGCCGTCGCGCGTGTTTCCCGGAAAGTTCTACGCGCTGCCCCAGTCGCCGCAGCTATTGAAGCAGCTTTTGATGGTCGGCGGGATCGACCGCTATTTCCAGATGGCGCGCTGCTTCCGCGATGAGGATCTGCGCGCCAACCGTCAGCCGGAGTTCACCCAGCTCGATCTGGAAATGAGCTTCGCGTCGCGCGACGAGCTTTTCTCGGTGGGCGAGAAGATGTTCGAGGTCGTCTTCCGCGAAGTGCTGGGGCAGGAAATCGAAACGCCGTTCCCGCGGATACCCTTCGACGAGGCGATGGCGCGGTGGGGGAGCGACAAGCCCGACCTGCGGTTCGGCTGCGAGATTATCGACCTGTCGGACATGTTCGTGGAATCGGAATTCGGAGTTTTCAAATCAGCGCTGGATGCTGGCGGCGCGGTTAAAGGGTTATTCGTTCCCGGATATGCGCCGTCGCGCAAGGAAATTGACGAGCTGACCGAGTTCGCGAAAAAAACCGGCGCGGGCGGGCTTGCGTACGCGAAGGCCGCGGGCGGCGTGATTGAAAAAACCAGCTTCGACAAGTTCGCGACGGACGCCGAGAAATCCGCGCTGGCGGAACTCGCGTCGGGCGACGGAGTATTTTTGATCGCCGCGGGCGCGCCCGCGCGCGAGAAAGTGGAAAAAACGCTTGGACTTATCCGCGTGAAGCTTGCCAAGGAGCTTGGGCTGATCAAGGAAGGCGCGGCGGGGGGGGGATGGAAGTTCGCGTGGATCGTGGACTTTCCGCTGTACGACAGAAATCCCGAGACGGGGGCGCTCGAGCCCGCGCACCATCCGTTCACGATGCCGCATCCGGAGTTCACGGAAGAATACGAGCCGGGAAGATTTCGCTTGAAGGCAAATACCGACGAAGAAAAACTGGCGATACGCGCCGACAACTACGATCTCGTCCTGAACGGCGAGGAGCTTGGCAGCGGCAGCCACCGCATCCACGACCCGGTGCTGCAGCGAAGCGTGCTCGCCGGCCTGGGGATGAGCGAAGCGGAGATAGAGGAGCAGTTCGGATTTTTCCTGAACGCGTTTTCGTACGGCGCGCCGCCGCACCGCGGGTTCGCGTTCGGGATGGACAGGATCGTGATGCTGATGTTCGGATTCCAGTCGATCCGCGACGTCATCGCGTTCCCCAAGACCGCGCAGGCCAGCGATTTGATGACGAAAGCCCCCGCGGAAGTGGGCGAAAGGCAGCTTGGGGAGCTGGGGATACGACTGTCCCAACAATGATTCGGGCCGTTTGTCTTGCAATTTCGGGGCAAAAGTGAAAGACAAACCGCTTAGGTTTCAACAAGTGCAACTCAAAGCACGGGATTGCCGACCCCCGCCGCGCGTAGCGACGCCTCGTCCGGGCCGCGCCCTGCGCAGCAATCCGCAAGCACGCCGTCCACCGCGACGGCGGGGACGGTCTTTACGCCCAGCTCCGCGGCTCTGGCCATCGCGGCCGGAGTGCGCATGTCATGAACCTGGACCTCGCAAGACGCGCAGGCGATCCTTTCGACCATGCTCACGGCGCCATGGCACAGCGGGCATCCCGCGCTGAAAACTTCCACATTTCTTTTTTCTGCCATCACTCAATCTCCTTTGAATCGCATGTATTGGAGGCGGAAAACCGCCCGCCGCCGTCCAGCGCGTCGAGAATCGGGCATTCCGAAATCGGTCCGTCGCCCTTGCACGACTCCGCAAGCGCGGCAAGCGCCCCGCGCATCGAATTTAGGGCGTCCAGCTTCGCGTCGATGTCCCCGATTTTTTCCATCGCGGCGGCGCGCACTCCGGCGCAGGTGCATTCCGGTGAAACGCGTAGCGAAAAAAGCTCGCGGATTTCGCGCAGCGTGAAACCAAGCTCCTTCGCCCGCCGGACAAAAACGACGCGCGCGATAGATTCCGGGGGATATCGCCGGTATCCCGATTCCCGGCGTGGCGGCCTTTCGATCAGGCCTGACCTCTCGTAGAACCTGATCGTTTCCACGCCGACGCCGGCAAGGGCGGCAAGTCTTCCAATTGTAAGCGGTTTATCGTGCAATCCGGTTCAGCCTCCGATTCACAATTTAAAGTACGTACTTAGGTACGGAGTCAAGCGCGAAGCGCAGGATCGGGAAAAAAGCGCGCAGGCGAGCGATCAGATGACGAAAGCCCCCGCGGAGGTGGACGAAAGGCAGCTTGGGGAGCTGGGGATACGACTGTCCCAACAATGATTCGGGCCGTTTGTCTTGCAATTTCGGGGCAAAAGTGAAAGACAAGCCGCTTAGGTTTCAACAAGTGCAACTCAAAGCACAACCTTGCCCTCGGCAATGTTGACAAGTTGTGGAAAAGCAAAAATCGAGGGCCTGCGTCCGGAACCGATGCGGATGTTTTTTAAAATGTCAGCCTCCTTCAGGACATTAAGTATCCTTCGCGCGGTAGGCTCCGGTATGTTTGAATTGGCAACGAAGTCAACGCTGCTGAACACAGGCTTTTTGAAAATCCATTCAAGCGCGTGAATTGCGAACTGGGAACGGGTAAGTTCGGATATTTGAAGCTTGATTTGGTTGTAAAGATTTAGGATGGCCCATGCCTTCGAGTGATTGCTTTCCGCTTGAGTTTGAACGGCAATCAAGAAAAACATACACCATTCCGTCCAGTTGTCGTCGCGTGAAACGGCCAAAAGCCGATCGTAATACTCGTCACGCTTCTCCTCAAAGTAAGCACTGATATAAAACATTGGAGAGCCGATCAATCCGGCGCTGAACATAAAAAGTGGAATGAACATTCGCCCCAGGCGCCCATTGCCGTCCAGAAAGGGATGAAGCGCCTCGAATTCTGCATGCAAAAGCGCCAGTTGTACCAGCTTGTCGGGGGCGTTTTCGTGTATGTATTTTTCCCAGTCACTCATTGCGGAAAGAAGCTTATCTGCGCTAATGGGTACGAATTTTGCATCATCAATCGTGCATCCTGGAGGCCCGATCCAGTTGGGCAGCTTCCTGAATTCGCCCGGCGATTTCGAGCGGCCGCGAACCCCTTCCAGCAGCAACTTGTGCATGCCTTTGATCAATTTCAGGCAAAGCGGTATTTCATTCAGCATATCCATAGCCCAATTCAACGCCTTGCGATAATTCAAGACTTCATGAATATCTGCTTCCTTTTCGGGACTTGCACCGTTCGGTCCGGCCGCTTCGTATTCGAGAACTTCGTCCAGCGACGTGCGCGTTCCTTCTATGCGCGACGACAAAACCGCTTCGTCCGTTGTCAGCGGCGACAAAAGCACCCTTGAATTGGGGATGGCCGAAAGCACCCCGTCGTAGCGCGCCACCGCCGCGCTGGCGGGCCCGATCAAGGGAATGATCCTTTCCCAATCGAGACTGGCAGGCGGAAACTTGCCGTAGTGGTAATGAACAGCCGGCATCGGTTACGGAGTCCAAGTAACTTGAAGAAAGCAGTATCATTTTATCACCGGAATGCCTGCACACACCGCGGGGGTGAGCGAAAGGCAGCCGGGGAAGCCGGGGTTAAAAACGGTCATGGATTAACACCAAGTAACGTTGCACCTCGCATTGTTCATTTTTTGAGCCGCAAACGGCGTAGAGATTAATACGTGAGCCTGAAAATTCTGCTCGGCCGGTGCTATTTTGATAACTTGCGAAAAAGGAAATACGCCGGCTCGTCGGCCGATTCCCTTACGAATTTCCCGAAAATTCCTGAATCCCTTGGCACTCGCACAATGCGCTTCGCAGTTGCAGCAGAAATAGACGAAGTTGCGGCGAAATCGAAGTAATACCTGTACGTCGTCACGCGTTTTTCGTTGCCCTCGTCCTTGGCGATCTTCGCCATGTCGCGCGGGTACGCCTCCGCTTCGTCGTATTCGCGCGTTGCGCCTACCCCGCGTACGCGATCCGGTACACCGCGCCGGCCATGTCGTCGCTCACCAGCAGCGCGCCGTCGGGCATCACCAGTACGTCCACCGGGCGGCCCCATCGCTTGCCGTCCGCGCCCTGCCATCCTTCCGCGAAAACTTCGTAAGACTTCGGCCGCCGGCTGTCGTCCAGCCTTACGAGCGTGACGCGCGCGCCCAGAGGCGAGCTGCGGTTCCAGCTTCCGTGCTCCGCGATGAAAATCTGGTTGCGGTATTCCTCCGGAAACATCTTCCCCGTGTAAAACCGCATACCGAGCGACGCGACATGCGGCCCCAGCTCCTGCGCGGCGGGAGTGAACGCGACGCCGGGAGTTTTGTCGCCGAATTCCGGGTCTTTGATGTTCTTTCCGTGCATGTACGGGAAACCGAAATGCTGGCCGTCGCGCGTCATGTGGTTGAGCTCGTCCGGCGGGATGTCGTCGCCGAGCATGTCCCGGCCGTTGTCGGTGAACCACAGGTCTCCCGAAAGCGGATCCCAGTCGAATCCGACGGTGTTTCGGATGCCGCGCGCGATCACTTTGAACTCGCCGGTCGCGACGTCCAGCCGCGTGATCGACGCGTACGGATCGTCGCGTTCGCATACGTTGCAGGGCGCGCCGACGGGAACGTAGAGCATGCCGTCCGCGCCGAAGCGGATGAACTTCCATCCGTGGTGCGTGTCGCTCGGATATTCGTCGGTCACGAGAACCGGCTGGTGGAATCCGGTCGGGCTCGCCTCCGCGCCGTCGTAGCGCAGGATGCGGTTGACCTCGGCCACGTACAGCGCGCCGTCTTTTACGGCGACGCCGTTGGGCATGAACAGCCCCTCCGCGAACGTGTGTATCTTGTCGGCCGCGCCGTCGCCGTTATCGTCGAGTATCGAGTAAACCTTGCCGTTGTTGTCGCGCGTCCCGACGAAGAGGACGCCTTTGGGAGAAAGGCAAAGCGAGCGCGCGCCGGGGACCGGATACGCGTAAACCGAAATCGAAAATCCGGGGGGGAGCTTGATGCGCTCGACAGGCAGAGCGGGATTATGCGCAAGCTCGGCCTGCTTCGCGGAAACCGCGGGCGCGGCTTCACCGGAATCGGCGCCCGCGCTTGCCGCGCCGTTCTCTCCGCCCTGCGCGGGACAGGAAAGTAGAAGCGGAAATATCGAAAGAAACGCCGCAACGAAAAAAGCGAGTCGTGTGTTCATGTCGTTCCCCGAATGTTGAAAGCGGATAAATTGTACCGTAACAAATGTAACGAGCCGCCGGGTGATTTCAATAGTGCCGCGCGACTTCCGAATGGTATTCCATTCCCAGAGTAGCCGCGTTGCCGCGAATCCAGTCCGAAAGCTTGGTTTTGCCCAGAGGCGGCTCGGATGAAACGAGCAGGTTGTCCATAAGCCCGATGACTTCGTCCCAGGTGAGAACGACGTCCCCCAGGAACATTCCTACGACGTTGGACAACCGCCACGCGAGCCGCGGGCTCATCGGAACTAGCGCGGTTGCGCGTCCGACGGCAGACCGGATTAACTTAAGATGGTCCAGATAGCCGAATATTTCCGGCCCAGCGGCGTCCGAGGTGAATGTATCCGGGCGCAGCGCCGCGTCCGCGATTATTTCCGCGAAATCCTCTACGAATATCGGCTGGAATTTGTAACTGCCGTCGCCCAGCACCGGAAGAAACGGAAACCTGCGGATGCACCACGCGACGTTATTTATGAGGATGTCCTCCGGGCCGAATATCACCGTCGGACGCAGGATCGCATGCGGAATTCCCAGCGACGCGAGAAAAGTTTCAAGCTCCGCCTTGCCTCTGAAATATTCAAGCGGCGAGTCCGCGCGCGGGTTCGTGATGCTGACATGCACGATGCGCTTTACTCCGGCAGCCAGAGCCGCGCGGAAAAGCGTTTTCGTGTTTTCGACGGCTTTTTCGTATGTCATACCGCGGTACGGAAACCGGATCCAGTACGTGTTTATCAAAACGTCCGCGCCGCGAATCGAATCGGCGAGCGCCGCCGCGTCTACGAATTGCAGCCGCGCGATTTTCACGCGCCCGCCGAACGGATCCGGCCTGTCCGGATGTCCGGTCAGCGTCAGGATATCGAAGCCGCGGTCAAGCAAAAGCCGCGTGACGTATTTTCCCGTATACGAGAACGCGCCGGTGATGGCGATGCGCCCCTCCCCCACCGTAGCGACGGACGATTCCTCAGTGCTCATTGTAGACCGACTTCGCGACGGGCGATTCTATTCCCACCCAGTGTCCCGCGGGATCGCGCGTCGTCGCCATCCGCGATCCCCACGGCTCGTCGCGCGGCTCTTGCCTGAATTCGCAACCGGCCGCGCGCATCTTCTCGTACTGCGCATCCACGTCTGCGACCGCGAAATAAAGCCCGATGTTTCCCGGACTCGCCGGCGCGTCGGGCGAGTAGTGTATGCCCAGAAGCGAACCCGAATCGGATTTGAGCATCGCGAACTTGCCGTCTTCCTGGTTCTCGATGAACTCAAGCCCCAGGTGCGCCGCGTACCAGTCCGCGACTTCGCGCACGTTCGGGACGTAAAGCAATATGCTGTGAAGCTTCATTTGCGCACCAAATTTTCAGATTTCCTCGATAACCCGCACAAGCATTCCGCGCACTTCGCCGGCGATTTCGCCCAGAGCGGGATTTTGAACCGCCGCCATTGAAGCGATCGGATCTATCGCCGAAACCTCCACATCGCCCGAATCCAACTCCTGCACGACCACGTTGCATGGAAGCATAAGACCAATCCGCGGCTCGGCCTGAAGCGCTTTGTGGGCAAACGCCGGATTGCAGGCGCCGAGTATTTTGTACCTGCGGAAATCCGCGTTGATTTTCTTTTTCAGCGTTTCCTTCACGTCTATTTCGGTCAAAACGCCGAATCCGTGCGATTTCAAAACTTCCGTCGCGCGCGCGACCGCGTCGTCGAATCCCAGCGAAGTTGTCTTGGAAAAATGATAGGACATTGCTTTCTCCCTTCCGGCATCGCGCCGGCTGTTGTTCGTAAACGGCAGGCCGGTGAAACCCGCCTACCGGAATTAATACCCGGAGTTTGAAAATCCGCGCCGTTGTTTGTCATGCAATTCCGTACACGTCCTCCGGCCGTCGGTTCGAATACCATTGCCAGGCGTCCGCGATGCTTTGCCTTAGCTGGTAAGTGTGAACGAATCCCGTGTCGCGGCGGAATTCCGAGCCGTCGAGGATGAGCGGGTTGGAGTACCACCACGACAACGTCTGCTCGAACCCGGATTGCCCCAAAAGCCTGCCGGCGAATCCGGACGGAATCCGCCTGATCTTCGGACCTATTCCCGCGACTTTCGCGACCCAAGCGCCGAATTCCCGCCACAAAATCTCTCCGCTGCCCGGCACGTTGTAAACCTGGCCGATGGTGCGGTCGTTCTCCGTGCAGGAGTGCAGCGCGCGCGCGGCGTCGCGCGGATCCAGCCACTCGACCTTCGTCTCGCCGTCTCCGGGAAGCGGGAAGCCGCGGCCGCGCGCGACCGCGCGCAGCGGATTGATGCTCACCGGACAGCGCGCGAACGGCCCCCAAAGCGCGGGCAGCCGCAATACCGTCGCCGGAAGCCCGGACGCCCTCGCCAGTTTCATGACCACGTGCTCCACGGCCGCCTTCGCGGTTCCGTACGGCGCGGAAGACAACAATGGATGCGTTTCGGGTATCGGATTGACGGTCGTCCGGCCGTACACCCACGCGCAGCTGGGTACGACCAGCCTCACGTCGAACTCCAGGCACGCGTTGGCGATTCTTTCCGCCCATATCATCTCTATGAGAGCGTCCTGCGGCTCGGTAATCCACTTGGTGGAGCAGTAATAGACGGCGCTGCTGCCCTCGATTATCTTGCGCAGCGTCCAGACGTCGTCCATCTCGGCGGTAAGAACTTCGATTTCTTCATGCAGCCCGGCTTCATAAAGCTTGTCCGGATTGCGCACAATCGTGCGCGCGCCGCGTCCGACGCTAAGCAGGTAGCGGAGGAGGCTTAGTCCAAGCTGGCCCGTGCCGCCAAGCACGAGCTGTTTCTTTCCGGTGCCCATTCGCACGCCGGAAATATACCGCACTTGTCCGTTTTATCGCGACCGAATCGGCCGTTAGGGACAAGTTATCTATTCCCGCGAACGGTCGAACGGCGCAAATCCGGCGGTTTCCGCGGTGATATACTGCCCCGGCTTATGGCCACGGTTGCGGAAATCCTTCACGAGGCGCTCGATGCGGGCGGCCGCGTATTGCGCAGGTACGGCAACGGCGGCGCGGCAAAGGACGTGCGCCACAAGGACGAAATCAACCTGGTCACCGCGGCCGACCTCGAAAGCGAGAGGGAGATAGTTGCGATAATCCGGCGCGCATTCCCGGATCATGCGATCCTGACCGAGGAATCCGGCGAAGTGACCGGAGATACGGCCGGCGAGGGGCCGGTATGGGTGATAGACCCGCTGGACGGGACGACCAACTTCGCGCATGGATTCCCCATTTACTGCGTGTCCATCGGATATCTGGAAAACGGGATGCCCGTTGCGGGCGGAGTTTACGATCCGACGCGCAACGAGCTGTTTTTCGCGGAGCGCGGCAAAGGAGCAACCTTAAACGGAAATTCCATTTCGGTCAGCGCGTCCGTGCCGCTGGAACGCGCGCTGCTCGCGACCGGATTTCCGTACGACATCAAAACCAGCAGCGAGAACAACCTCGATTTGTTTTTCGCTTTCGCTTTGCGCGCGCAGGCGGTGCGGCGGGCGGGGAGCGCGGCGCTGGACTTGTGCTATCTCGCGTGCGGGCGGTTCGACGGTTTCTGGGAGCTGAAACTGCATCCGTGGGACACCGCGGCGGGCTGGCTATTGATCGAAGAGGCGGGCGGCTTCGTTTCGGATTTCGCGGGCGCGCCGTTTGAAATATTCAAACGCGAATGCGCCGCCGCGAATTCCGGCGTCCTGCTTGGGGAAATACTGGAAGTAATTTCAAGAACCAGGGAAAGGCAGGGCGAATGAGCCTGACCCGGCCGGATTTGGACTGCGAGAAACATCACGTTGTGTTATCATCGAACTGCTTTTCAATTGCTTAGGAGACGTCCATGCTCAAGATATGCGTTGTGCTTTCGGGATGCGGGGTTTTCGACGGGAGCGAGATACACGAAGCGACGGCCGCGCTTCTTGCGTTCGACAGGCTGGGCGCGGAGGCCTTCTGCGCCGCGCCGGACATAGACCAGTACCACACAATAGATCACGTCACCGGCCAGGAGACCGTGGACGTGCGCGGCGTGCTTGCCGAAAGCGCGCGCATCGCCCGCGGCAAAATACGCCCGCTGTCCGAAATCCACGCGAAGGACATCGACGCGCTGTTCTTTCCCGGCGGATTCGGCGCGGCCAAGAACCTTTCGTCGTACGCGAACGCGGGAACGATGTGCTCGATAGATCCGCAGGTGGAGCGGATAATTACCGAAATGCACGCGGCGCGGAAGCCGATAGGCGCGGTCTGCATCGCGCCCGTCGTTCTGGCGAAGGCGTTCGAAGGAACGGGGGTGTCGCCGAAGATGACGATAGGCACCGATTCGAAGACGGCCGGCGACATCGCCGGGATGGGCGCGCGCCACGAAAACCGCACGGTGCTGGAAGTGTGCACCGACGAGGAGAATTTGATCGTCACCGGCCCGGCTTACATGCTTGCGAAGAGGATAAGCGAAGTTTTCGACGGTGTCGCCAACGTTTGCGCCGAGGTCGTGCGCCTCGCGCAGCAGCAGAAGGAACGGCACGCGACGGGATGAAAATCAGTGAGTAGTAAATAGGGAGTAGTGAGTAGGGAAAACTTATCATGAAGCGCGGCATTTATGCCGCGTTCGGTGCGCTGAATCGAATTTCGCTCGGCAAAACAGGGAGCGGTTTATTCGGGCAGTCCCATTTTCCGGCGCAATTCGCGTTGCCACTCGCACATTTCGCGGTTGCGCCGCTCCCAGTATGCCCTGCGTTCTTCCGGAGTCATCTTGGACAGCTTTTCGTGGAGCAATTCGGCGCCTTTGCGCTTCTGCTTGATGCACTCGTAATTTTCGACAACTTCTTCAATTCGCATCGCTGTTGTCTTTGGTTTCCCGCTTCTTCTTCTTGAGATACGCCTTTAGCAGTTTTGGAGTTCCCGCGAGCTCGGAGTAGTCCTTGAAACTTATCTTGGCGCACCGCAGGATGTTGCGAAGCGTTTCCATCGGGATGCAGGGATCGTCCAAGGTAACCGCGATATCGCTTTCACATCCATCGACGCTGAGAATCCTGTGGCTTCCTCCCGCGTTATATTCGGCCGTAATTCTTTCCCCTAGGTACGCCCGAAGAAACTTGAGCAGATGCTCCGTGTCGGGAGGACTTATGCTCGACATAGCTCCCTGCCGGCCGTTTCCTGAATCCTCTTGTTCCAAGGAATAAGGCTGCTCCAGTCTCCCAGCGACTTGCTCTTGATTGCACGGCCCGGCAGCGTTAGATTGAGCCTAAGGTTGCCGCCATTGGACTCGTCGATTTCAACCTTGTAGCCGCTTCTCTTGAAGATTTCCAGAATCGTTCCCTTGCGTATGCTGCTTGAAACGAGGACTTCGAAGACCGTTTTGAAGCGATCCAAAGCCTGCTTTTCAGTATTGCCGTGCTGAACCACGTCGACATACGGCGACGAGGCATACCAAAAGCCCTCGTCCTTATCGAACCAAGTTTTGATCAGTACGTCAACTGTGACGTCCACTTTCAAATCTCGCTTCACGGCAAATCCTCCGGCAAGGCGCGCAATAGCGCGTCGGCCTGATAGATTATACCCTTCCCGATGATGTATATTCCCGCGGTGCCCCGCATCCCCGAATACGTCAAGCCGCTTCTCGACGACTTCGCAGCGCGCTCTCCCGCGATCCTTGGGCGCAATTTCACAGGGATTTACGTTTACGGCTCGCTTACGCAGGGCGCGCTTAGCGGCAAGGCCGGCGGACTTCCCCGTCGGGCGGATAAGGCGGATGATCGAGTATGCGGAAGCGGAAATAGCGTTGACAGTTAGCAGTTGACAGTTAACAGTTATCAGTTGCCCATTCCCAGCCTATTGCCTTGTCCAGAATTCAACTGTCAACTGTCCAACTGTCAACTTATCAACTCGGATTTGCGGTATAATACGCGGGCGGCGCGGTGCTGCAGGGGAAATGTTTGGCCGCGGGAAACGAAAAAAGGGAAATCATCTGCCCGATTTGGACTGCGCAACGAAGCTGCGCTATTATAACAATGTCACGCTGCGCGTGACACTACGAAAATAAGTCCCGACAATTGCCGGCCGGGGCGGCCGGACTCCTTAATATTGAAGCTCGAAATCGCCGGTCTGGAGACCGGCGGTATATTTAGCGTTAATTATATTTAGTATTAATTCTTCGTTTCTTTGTGCTTTCGCGTCTTCGTGGTCCAAAGCCGCGCTGCTCGTGACAAGCCGATAATTTCGGGCGCACGCAGTGCGCCCCTACAAATCCCACTTTGTGCCTTCGTGTCTTCGTGGTACCAAAGCTGCGCTGCGTGACACTCCAAATATCCTAATACTCAATCCCCTCTTTCGCGCGCCTGCCCTTGTTGAAGTAATGCTTGATGGACTTGAACTCGGTTATCAAATCCGCGCGCTCGGCGATTGCGTCGGTAATCACCCGTCCGGTCAGCACCAGCTCGCACAGCGGCTTTTCCGCGTGCACGTCCAAAACGTGCATAACTTCCGATTCCGGAATCAGCCCCGTCATCAGCGCGGAAAGAATCTCGTCCGCGACGACCAGAAAATACCGCCCGTCGCGTATCGCGTTCGTCACGTAGCCGACGCCTTTGCGCGCCTCGGCGCGGTCTTCCTCGGTGTTCTCGAACCGGAAGCTGCCGTCGGGCATCATCCGCTCCCTGCCGGTCGGGATCAGCGTGACGCGCTCCAGCGAGCGCAGCACCTTGCGCTCGTTGTAGTGCTCGACCTTGTCGAACCCCTTGTCGAACTGGATGAAGGCGACCCGGCGTCCGAACCCCACCGCGCGTATCGTCAGCCCGATTGCAGCGGTGGTTTTGCCCTTCGAATCGCCGTAATAAACATGAACGCAGCCGCGCTCGTCAAGCGTCCGAGATTCCATCGGTTCCTCCTGGGAATCGGATGAAGGTCAAGTATACCGCGCGCGCGCCGCGGCCGCACGGCCGGAAGGCGAATGGAAACGGAATGCCGCGCCCGCTAGTCTTCCGCGGGAACCGGCGCCCCGTTGGGGCAAACCTCGGCGCACTGGCCGCAGTCGGTGCAGATATCCGGATCGATAACGCTTATCGGGTCGCCGGGCTCGATCGCGCCCGTGGGACACTCGTCGATGCAATCGCCGGCGTTCTTGCAAGCATCGGTTATCACGTAAGCCATCTTGTAATGCCTCCGTATCGGCACGGAAATCCGTGCGCTTGAGCCTATGTTACCACGCCTATATGCATCCAATCCGCACGCGGCCGCATAGTGAAAACCGTATCAATTATCACAAAAGGCTGCGGAATTACCTGCCGCGGCGCCCGGCGCCGGACTTTCCGCCGGACTTTCCCGTACCGCGCGCGGGCGGGCGGCGCGCGCCTTGCCCGGACTCCACCGCCGCCGCCGGCTCTTCCAGCAGTTTCGCCAGCCGGTTGAATTTTTCCTTAAGCTCGTCCCAGTCCACCGGCTCCCCCGCGTCTTCCTCGCACTCCCTTATTTCGCGCATCACCCTGCCCGTCGCCAGAAGGTATTCCAGGCATTCGTCGTCCGCGAACAACCGGCGGTGCACCTCGCGCAGCTCGGCTTCGTCGTCGCACTCGCCGCAGAGGAACTTGATGATCTTTTCCTCAAGCTCCTTCTTTGAGCAGCGCCTAGCCATCGCCGCCACCGCCGTTCAGCATGTTGTGCAGCTTCTTGACCGCGTAGCGCATCCGCGACAGGACGGTGGACAGCGGGCAGTCCAGAATCTGGGCGATTTCCTCGAAGGTCAACTCCTGGTACACCTTAAGTATTACCACCGTTCTTTGCTTTTCCGGCAAAGTTTCGATAAGTTTTTTAATCTGCTGTGTGTTCTTGGCGATTTCCGCCGACATTTCGGGATTCGGCCCGGAAAACTCCAGCAAATCGCCCCGCTCCGCGCCGCCGGACGACTCGTCAAGCGGCTCGTTTATCGAGCTTGTCCGCTTGCCCGAAACCTTGCTGTAGTGGCGCTTAATCTCGTTGAACGCGATCTTGTAAATCCAGCTCGAAAACTTGCGGGCGGTGTCGAAGCGCCCGGCGCTCTTGTAAATCCGGAGGAAAACCTCTTGGGTTATGTCTTCGGCCTCCCTGAAGTCGTGGACGTTCTTCTTGATGAAATTGAATATCTGCTTGTAGTAGCGGTTGAATATGACGTTGAAGCATGCAAGGTCGCGATCCGCGACGCGGGCCATCAGCTCCTCATCGGTGAGACAGTGGAAAGGCTCGCCGCGCTGCATGCTCTGCATCAGATTATGTCCATTAACGGCGCGCCCTCGGGAAGTGCTGTAAGCGGCACCTCTTTCTCGATAAGCTCTTTGTTCCGGTAAAACTTCAGCCGGATGGTGTCGCCGACTTTAAGTTCCCTGACCATTTGAAGCAGCTTCGACGATTTGTCGATGGTCACGTCGTTCGCCTCGACGATGATGAAAATATCGAACGGCCCCTGCGGCCTGTGCGGGATGGACTTGAATCCCGCCGCCTGCGCGGGAGAATCCTGGTAAACGGTAAGAACGAGAAGCCCCCGGTCGGTCGGCAGCCCGTTGCGCAGCGCGAACTGCGGGGTTATGTCGCGCGTCTGGATGCCCAGCCACGGGCGCTCGACGCGCCCCTTTTCGATGAGCTGCTGCAGGATTTCCTTAGCCGTATTGATCGGGATCGCAAGGCCGATTCCCTCGCTTCCCCCGCTCTGCGAGATTATCGCGGTGTTGATGCCGATAACTTCGCCGCGCGTGTTGATCAGCGGCCCGCCCGAGTTGCCGGGATTTATGGCCGCGTCGGTTTGGATGAGATTGCGTATCGGGATTCCGGCCCGGCTCATAGTCTGGCGGCCCATCGCGGATATCACCCCCACCGTCACCGTCTGGTCGAGACCCATCGGGTTGCCGATCGCGACCACCCATTCACCCACCTGGATGCTGTTGGAATCGCCCAGGACGGCGACCGTCAGCTTCTTGTCGGCGGGGGGATCGATTTTGATAAGCGCGAGGTCTGTTCCGGGATCGGCTCCCACGACCTTGCCCGTAAAAGGCTTGAATCCCGGCACGACCACCGAAATCTCGGAGGCGCCTTCGATGACGTGGTTGTTCGTGATTATGTAGCCGTCCTTGTTGATAAGGACGCCGCTTCCGATGCCTTCCTGCGGCACCACGTTGAAAAAGAAGTCGCGCGTGTACTGGACGGTGTTGATGTTGACTACGGACGGGCCGATCTTCTGGTAGACCTCGGTGACGAAGTTGCGCGGGGTGGCCGTCTCAATCGTCGTTCCGGCCGCGACGGGGACGGCCATCGGGATGCCGTAGCTGACGACCGGCTTGTCCAAATCGGCAGGGCTGATGATCGGCTTCGCGATGTGGTAGCCGGAAAGCCCGGCCAGGCTGCCCGCGACGAACATCAATAAAGCGATCAGAAACACCCTGAATGCGCTCATGGATTCGATTATATCACCGCCTCGAAGATGGAAAGTAAGACTCTCAAGATAAACTTCTGTTCGGCCGCGTGCGGTATTCAATTCGCGTTCTGCGAACAAATCCGCCCGCGCGGAGGTCTTAATGAACGGTATGAAACTTTCGACGCGTATTCTTTGGCTGGCCGCGGCGCTTTTGGCGATCAGCTTGGCGATTCTGGCATCCTGCAACGACGTCAAGCTTGAAGGCTCCGATCAAACGCCCGAAATCAAGGATTTGAACGATCCCACCCAGACAGCCAAGCCCGAACCGGAAGCCCTTGCCTACGATGCTTCTCCGGAGGAAATCTGGCGCAACCGCTGCGGCGAATGCCATGCCCCCGAAGTGGGTTTGGACAAATACAAAGGCGAGCAGTGGGAATTCGTAATCGCCAAAATGATTAAAAAAGAAAACGCGCACTTTACGCCCCAGCTTGCGGAAAAGGTGTACGAATACCTTTACGAGCGCACGAAAAATCCGGGCGATCCGCCGTTTTCGGAAGTGATCGCCGGCCGCAGCCAATGGAGCACCGAGGCGGAAAAGGGCTCCTGATCCAAGCGGTTATCGGAGGGGGCTAATCCGCGGCCCGGCCTGGCCGCGCTTTTTCGCGGCGGGCTTTGCGGCGCTTTTGGAGTTTGCCGCTTTTTTGCCGCCGGCGGGCTTTTTGGAGGCCTTCGCCTTCCCCGCCGAAGTAGGCTTACCTGATGACGCTTTTTTCTTCGCCGCCGCCCGCGCGCGCCCGCCCTTTTCTGTTAGAACGTGCGGGATCGCTTCCTCCACATTTTCGACGAACACCAAGTCGAGCTTGGAAAGGATTTCCGGCGGCACTTCCTTGATGTCCGTTTCGTTCGCCTTGGGGAGGATCACCTTTTTAAGCCCGCTGCGCTTGGCGGCGAGCAGTTTTTCTTTCAGGCCACCCACGGGAAGGATGCGCCCCTTCAGCGTGATTTCGCCGGTCATCGCGACGCTCGGAACCGCGGGTTTGCCCGTGAACAGGCTGACGATCGCGGTGGCGATGGTCACGCCCGCGCTCGGCCCGTCCTTGGGTATTGCGCCCGCGGGAAAGTGGATGTGCAGGTCGTTGTTCTTGAATTCTTCGTAGTCAATCCCGAGCGATTTCGCATTCGAGCGCACCCATGTCTGCGCGGCCTTGCAGCTTTCCCGCATCACGTCGCCCAGCTTGCCGGTCAACAGCAGGTTTCCCGCACCGGGCATCGTGGAGGCTTCTATCATCCCGATGTCGCCGCCCGCCGCCGTCCAGAAAAGGCTGGTCACCACTCCGATTTCCGCGCGCCTGCGCTCGTGCTCGAACTCGAACTTGCGCACGCCCAGGTATTTTTCAAGCTCCGGGACGCCGATTTTCTGTTTTTTGGCCTCGCCTTCCGCGACGCGCAGCGCGATTTTGCGGCAAATCTTGGCGAGCTCGCGCTCGAGATTCCTTAGTCCTGCCTCGCGCGTGTAATTGAGAATTATGTTGCGGAGGGCGGAGCTGGAAATCTCGAAATGTTCGCGCTTCAGGCCGTGATTTTCCATCTGGCGCGGCAAAAGAAAGTCGCGCGCGATGCGAATCTTTTCAAGCTCGGTGTAGCCGGGAAGCTGGATGACCTCCATCCTGTCGCGCAGGGGCGGCGGAATCGTGTCCAACATGTTTCCCGTGGCTATGAAAAGCACCTTGGACAGGTCGAACGGCACTTCCAGGTAATGGTCGCTGAAACTGAAATTCTGCTCCGGGTCGAGCGCCTCCAGAAGCGCGCTGGACGGATCGCCGCGGAAGTCCGCGCCCACCTTGTCTATTTCGTCCAAAACGAACACCGGATTGCGCGTCCCCGCGTTCTTGATTCCCTGGATTATCCTTCCCGGCAGCGCGCCCACGTAAGTGCGGCGGTGGCCGCGTATCTCCGCCTCGTCGCGCACTCCGCCCAGCGACATCCGCACGAACTTTCGGCCGAGCGCCCTCGCCACGCTGCGCCCGAGCGAGGTTTTGCCGACGCCGGGCGGGCCGATGAGGCATAGAATCGGGCCTTTTATGTCGCCGCCGCGAAGCTTAAGCACGCCCAGAAATTCCAGAAGCCTCTCTTTGATCTCTTCGAGTCCGTAGTGGTCCTCGTCGAGAATCTTCCTGGCGTCCTTTATTTCAATCGTGTCCTCGGATTCCTTGCTCCACGGCAGGTCGCATAAAAGGTCGAGGTAGGTTCGAATGACTCCCGCTTCGGCGCTTTCCGGATGCATACGCGTGAGACGCTCAAGCTCGCCCAGCGTTTTCTCGCGCACTTCCTTCGGCATGCCCGCCTGCTCGATCTTGACCTTGTACCGCTCGGTTTCCTGCTCGCGTTCGTCGGTTTCGCCAAGCTCCTTGCGTATCGCTTTCATCTGCTCGCGCAGGAAATATTCGCGCTGGGATTTGCCCACCTCCTCTTGGACCTGGGATTGAATCTTGTTGGTCATGTTGAGGAGCTGGATTTCCTTTGTCAGGACGGCGGTGACGGCTTCCAGCCGCTTGCCTACCGGAATCGTTTCGAGAATCTGCTGGCGCGACTGGAGCGAAATCTGAATGTTCGCCGCAACCATGTCCGCAAGCATCCCCGGATCGGTCACGTTGTTCGCCGCGACGATCACTTCCTGGGGCAGGCTGCGCGAAAGCTGGACGTACTCCCGGAACAGGTCGGTCACGCCGCGCTGGAGCGCCTGAACCTCCAGGTCGTCCGTCTGCACTTCCGGGTGGGATTTGATCACCGCCTCGATGTACTTCGGGTTGTCAATGTACTCGACGACTTCGAAGCGCGACAGCCCCTGGATGAGCACGCGCACCCCGCCTTCGGGGAGCTTGAGAACGCGCAGGATTAGGCAAATCGTGCCGATTTTGAACAGGTCGTCCGCGCCCGGCTCGTCAATGTCCTCGTTCTTCTGGGTCAGGACGCCCACGAGCTTGTCGTTCGGGCTGGCCTCGTCGATTGCCGCGAGCGAGCGCTCCCGCCCCACGTGCACCGGGATGACGAGATGCGGAAAGACCACCACGTTTTTGAGGGCGAGTATGGGGAGTTTGGCCGGATACTGCTTGCCGCCCTCCTCACCCTGACCTTCGCCGGATTTGGGGTCCCTGCGGTTTGCGTCCTCAGGCATGCGCGTAAGCCCCGCAAGACGCGGAGCGCGGGGATTATAGCAGAAACGGCGCGTGCCCTCCCATCGCCCGGATTCAAAAATGAAGTGCAACACTTTCGGGGTTAGGGAAGTGTAGCAGTTCCTCGTAAATGGCCTCTGCCGGGGAGTTCCAGCGGAGCAGCTTG
>JABRWB010000048.1 GCA_039961635.1 bacterium | reverse complement strand
CCGGTCGTCAATTTCCGCGTCTCTTTCCCAGGCGCGCTTGAAGCAGGCCGAAAGTGGAATATGGGCGTGGTTCATTCGGCGGTGTCCTTTACGCCCAAAAGACCAAACCAGAATTCGCAGAAATCATCGCTGACCGGAATAGGCCATACACTCGCGCCGGATTCAATCACCAGCGAGCGCCGTTTGTGATTCAGTCGAAACGGCTTATTGCTCATGTAGATTTTGAATTCCTTTTTTCCCCGTTCTCCGCTGTCGGGTTCGCGGCATACGCGAGCTGCGCCTTGATTGCCAGCCGCGGGCGCTTGTCGTCTGGATACTGCTTCTCGAAAAGAGGCAGCACATGCTGCGCACACAACGCCCGGAGCCGATGGCAGAGCGGCCTATCGAGGTGCCACAGCAGCCAGAGCGTCCAGTCCACCGCGGACGCGTCGCCAGGTACGTTTGCAATCAGGTATTGCGCCGTGAAGCGTTTCCGCTTCCGCGATTGCGCCCACTTGATTGCCTCAGAGCAGGCACCCAGTTCGATTGCTTGCTCGATCGTCATTCGCCCTTCTCCTCCGCGACGCGTTCCTTGCGCCGCTCGACATCCTCCCGGTAGTGACGGCGGATGCGCTCGCTCCGCTTCTCGAATTCGGCGTCATTTCCCGGCCAGCCCTTGACGAGCGTTTCGAGTTTGCCGCGGGCCTCGTCCTCAAGCGCCGTGCATTCCGGGCAGCAGCGCCCGGTCACGACGTGCCGCTCTAGGCCGCAAGCGGGGCAATCACCGCCGCGGGCGAACTTGTCAACCGGAATGCGCTTCGGCTCGCCGCGCTCCGCGTCCTCTTGCTTGATTAGTTCACTCATTCGCTTACGTCTCCTTAATATTTTTACTTCTTCATCGCACGAAGCGCCTGGTGGTAGGCAGCTACCGGGTCAATCGCGTCCTTCAGGGCATCGAATACCTGATGCGCCTTGTGGAGCGTCATGTCGATCCAGCTCTCCTTGAGTCCCGGCTTGTAGGGGTCGCGCATCCAGATGGTTTTTCCGTCCCGGCCCTCGAACGACGAAAGAGCGAACAAAACATCACCGTCCTTGAATCCGCAGGCGCGCTCGATTTCGCCACAGTAATACACGAGTTCATCGCGCTTATCGGCAAAGCCCTCGATTGCGGGTTCAAGTTCATCGTCATCGCCGGTCGGATTAATCGGATTTGCCCCAAGGGGCGGCACGTCCTCGAATTCCCCTTCGTCGGCCTCCGGCTCGACCGGCGGCTCTACTGCGTTATGGGCAATCGTCCGCCGCTTCGTTTCGGTTGCGGCCGCACCCGCCTTTAGTTCAGCCTGCGATGCCTTGCGTTGATATACCCTCGGCGGGGTGGTCGCTTCCTCGGCCTCTGATTGATACGCCTGCTCCATTTCTTCCTGCACGTAAACGCCGTGCATATGAGCCGCCCAGCCCTTGCGGAGCGCCAATGCCTCGGCGCATTTGGCCAGCATCAGGAACGGAAATTTCCGCCACATGAAGCCCTGGGAGTCGCCCGGATAATAGCTAGCCCAGGTCGCAGTAGCCGTAAAGGGACAGCGAATACCGCCGACCAGTTTGTACACGGTCACGGTGGCGGTTGTAGGAACCGCTCGGCCGGCCCTTATCATCTCGTACTGGGTCAGCCCCTCGTCGTAGGTGGGGTCGTCGGAACCGGCGTAATCCGATTGACGATCTGCGATGCTCCGGTAGCCGTCAATGCCGGTCTGCATCGTCATCGTTTCCTTGCCCGTCTTGTGGTCTTTGCGCTTGATCGCGTAAAGTTGCCTTGACAGCAAATCCAGTCCGGTTCGCTCCGATATAGCGATTGCCAGCTGGAATTCGTCATCGGTCAGCCCTCTAGCGACCGTGCGCTTTATTAATTCCAGCTGGTCGCCCTCGTACTTGATAAGCTCGTTTGCCATGCTAAATGCCTCCTCTTGCGACAATGATTTTTTCACAGGTGGCCAGCAGTCCGGGGATTGCCAGCCTGCCCTTTTGAATCTTGGCGAGGCCGTTGATTTCGGCCATATTCGGTTCCACCAAATAGTCCCATGCGGGATTATCGGCTATGTATTTAATCAAAGCTTTTTTGTCGGTCACTTCGGCGCGCCACACCTCCCGCACCGAAGTGCCGATTGCTTTCGGGGCAGGTGTTTCGGCCTTGATTGGCTTCGGCGGCTCGATTGCGGCCTCGTCCAGCAGCCCCGCTTCAGCTAATTCCCTTTCTTCGGCCAGCCTTGCGGCCTCGGCTTCGCGCAGCCTTGTTTCTTCCTCGATGCGCTTTGCTTCCGCGGCCTGCTGGTAGGTCAGCATCGCCCGCTTGATGACCGTTTCGGCCTCGGCCAGGAATTCAAGCGGGGCGCGGAATAAATCCATTATGGATTTCTTGGCCTTGTCGAGCGGAGCCGTGATGCTTTTGCGGTATTCATCCAGTTCCTTGGCACGCTTCTTGATTCCCTGCAGCTCCACACCTGCCCGGTGGTACTGGTCTTCATTCGAAATTACGATTTGTCTAGCAGCCTCCAGCATCGCGGCCGCGCCCGAATTCATCGCCGCCTCGTCCGGTCGTTGAATCGCAATGTTAAGTTCATTCGCCATCATTTTTACCTCCCGCGAGTTTGAGCAGCTCACCGAGCTGCAAATTATCATCGAGATTAAACGGCACGAGCGCGTAATGTTCAACCGTCGTGCTATGCGGGGCATTTTTGGTCGTGATTTGTAGGTGGATGAACCCGCGCTCGCCTGGCTCTATTGGGGTCTCCTTTCGAGCCGCGTAAAGGCTGTCCTGGTTGCGGCCGCGATGGATTACACCCGCGGCGGATTCCTTGATGACTCGAAACAAGATTGTCTGCTGCATTGACTTCATTGGTTCAGCTCCCTTGCAATCATTTCCCGTTGCCACTTGCGCTCAGCCGCCCTAGCCGCCCAAGCCGCCCCAGCCGCCCCAGCCGCCTCAGCCGCCCTAGCCGCCCAAGCCGCCCAAGCCGCCTCAGCTGCCTCAGCCGATGCCGCTTGCATCTTTTTTTCGGTCTCCGCCGTCGGGTTCGCGGCATACGCAATCTGTGCTTCGATTGATTTCCGAGGCCGCTGGTCGTTTGGGTATCGCGCCTCGAAAATCGGTAACACATGCAGGGCGCACAACGCCCGAAGCCTGTGGCAACGCGGCCTATCTATGCGCCACAACAACCACAGCGTCCAGTCCACCGCGGACGCATCGTCCGGCGCGTTGGCAATCAAGTACTTCGCCGTGAATCGTTTCCGTCGCTGGGATTTCGCCCAGTCGACTGCTTCGGAGCAGGCTCCCAGCTTGATTGCCCGCTCGATCGTCATCGACTTCGCCATTAACTCAGCTCCTTTGAAATCATTTCGTAGCACCAAACGTGATACTCGGCCACGTTCCCGCGCTCGTCCATATCTGTGACGAGGTCGCAGGGACGAAGCTCTTTGTGGCACCAATCGCAAAAGGGGCCGGGAGCGGGTTTTGCTGTCGCCCACACACTACTTCCGCTCCCGGCCGAAAGGGATAAACCGGCGGACTCTTCGATAGCACCTCCGAGATTAAAAGTACCGGCGCCGCCAGCACCGGGCAATCGAGCCGGTTCGCCGCCTCCAGCGATTGGTTTGGGGACTCCACAATAATCCGGCTCTTTTTTATTGGGGGGCGCGGTTTCGGTTTTTGTGCCTGTGCCGCGCCCCCTGTGAGAAGAAGGAGGAAATTGAGGATTGTCGTTGATTGCCGCTCGAAAGCGAATCAGCGATTCGAGATAATCGCCGGGCACTGTTGTGTCCGCGCAGATTTGCATAAGAGTTTTATCGCGCATTGCGCGCCTCCCAATTCAGCCATTCGACCGAGAGCTGCGCCGGGTCAACACCCATAATGATCGCCAGGATCATAAAATACGCGGTACTCGGTATCATCCCATCCCACCAGTTGCGAAAGCTCGCGAGCGACGGGATCGGGGTATGGCCCGCGCTGAGCCACATCCGGTACACGTCCTCCGGCTTCTCGTATCCTTGTGCCGCCGCCCATTTGCGGAGCGGGTTCAAATCCGGTTGTTCTGCTACGGCTGTTTTAGGCATCTGCTCTCCTGTAAATTGTTTTTCTGCTCCAACCATCCCGATATTCAAAGTAATTCAATATCGGAAATTTACCCTGATAGTCAGAGCGTCCACAATCAAGACAACCGAAACGAATGATCGCGGCGGGATAGGCTGTAAGTATTTCGCCGGTTATCCCGTCGAACTGAACAACGCGCATCTTTCCCTTATACATCTGCTCTCCTGAATTCGGCTTGCGCCTTGAAGATTGAAATACGCTCGCGGATAACGCCGCGTTCCTTGATTCTGATTTTCTGCTTCGGGGTGCGCTTTAACTTGCGCACTTTGCGGGGATCGTTTTTACTCAATCCGCTATCTCCTTTTCCCGCCGCCGGTCGGGTTGTGGATTAGTCGAAATACCCCTGCACGCGGAATATTCGCTTCGCTCCGCGTGGTATGGATTTCACGGGGCGCGCCTCATCCAGCATGTCCCCGTCATAGTCACATTTTTGCAGGTCCTCAACGCTGAAATAAATTTTTTTCCGCGTCTCCGCAATAGGCGCGGCCCCGGCCGCGCAAGCCGGTACGTACACCGGCTTTGGCACGCTCAAGAATTTGTACATCTTCGTCTCCTTTTCCGGCGGACCGTCCCGCCGCCGGTCGGTTGGTTATTCCGGTCTCTGAAAAACTTCTCGATTGTCACAGCATGAGCTGGTAGTGGCGCTTGCAAGCGCCGTACCAGAAGACACTTTCAATGGCTTGCTGTTCGGCGCGGCCCGGCAGTAGCACTTCATACCAAGGCCGCGCGCCGATCACGGCGCGGATCAAATCCCGCTCATACTTGCCAATTTCGGCGATCGAGTCTTCGTCGCCGCGGGCGACGCCAGCGGCGACGTTAAGCATGTCGCGCAACAAGTCCACCGGGCTGGTCTCTTGTCGCCCGGTGAGGTACCTGTATATGTCGGCGAGCTCTCGGATGGCTTCACCGGCCGCGATCATCTGATTGACCGTTGGTATGTCAACGCCGGGAATCAACTTTCTTTTCGGCATTTCAAACCCCTCTTCCGGCGGACCGTCCCGCCGCCGGTCGGGTTGAAATTAAATTTCGACGGCGTACCAGGTGCGGTTCAGCGCGTCGTAACGCATCTCGTATGGATGCGCCGCGAATTCGGCTTCCTGCTCGGCGGCGTATTCTTCGTCGGACATTGCGTCTTTCGCCGCGATTACCATCTGCGGGCGAGCGGGAGCGTGAAGGAAGCAAAGCTCCTCCCCGTCAGGCTGCCCCATCCGGCCCTCGCGAATTGCCCCGCAAACGGGGCATTTAACCCTTGCTCTTTTCGACTTCGCCATGCTCGTCTCCTTGTGCTCAGGTTGAGCACGGGGAGATTATACAGGCTCAAAATCCGTTTGTCAAGGGTTTTGACAGGATTCTGAAAAAAAGTTTTCAGGGGCGAAAACCTAGTGCTGATGCGGCTTCAGCGGGCTTGGGGCTTTGGGGTCGAAAAAAACTTCCGCCTCCCTCGGAGGAAGAGCCCGCCCGGAAGGGGGCAAAACCGGGCGGGGTATTTGTTACGTCGGTGCAAGCTCGATATAGATATCGTCCGGTAGTTCCGCCCCGGTTCGCATAAGGATGTAGCCGGTGTCCCGGCGCTTGCAGGCGTCGAGCTTGAAATCCACCTGGTCGACGTGCCGCAGCGCCCGATAGCCAGCCGCCGTCACAAGCGCGTGGTATTCGAGTTTATCCGCCGTTTGGTAGTGTTGGGTTATGGCGTCCCGGCAAATTAACAGGCCGGGGTTGCAATCAAGCAGCGCCTTCAATCGCCGCCGCTTTGACCCGTCCCATGCCGCGTGCCAGCAGTAGTTTGCGATAATCAAATCGTATTGCCGATGAGGGGTCGCGCAAACGTGAGCCTCGAAATCGGCGAGGAAAAGCTGAACACCCAGGAATTTAATGACCGGATCGTCGAGGGAATCGAAGGCCTCGCGGTTCAGTTCGACGGCATGCCATTCAATTGTGTTTTTCAGCCCGAAGCCAATCGTCAGAAACGAATAAAAGTCCTCGCCATATGCGGGGCCGATATAGAGCGCCTTCACGGGCTCGCTCTGTTGTTCCAGCCACCAGCGCGCAATCCGCACGTCCTCCGGACAGCGCAGATAACGCGAGATAACGGGCGGCGGTTTGTATTCATTCATCGGGCTGTGTTTCCTTTTTGTTGAAGTGCCCGTCGTAACCGACGAGCATCCGCTCCAGAAAGCGGTTCAGCCGTCGTTCCGTTTCCGCAATCGCATAGAACTTGTCGTCATTGAATTCGGCCCGGATCGTTTGCGGCGCAATCGTCTCGTCACCGATCTCGCAATGAATCGTGATAATGAATCTCGCTTTCGGCGTCATATCTCCCTCACGGCAAGGCACGTCGGCCCGTAATGATTTATCTCGATCCCGCTCGTCCTCACTTGTTCAATCAACATCTGCATTCGCTCGATCGGCATTCGATCCATATTGGCGTCTGGGCGCGCCGTCGGCGGCTCGTCATAGTCGTAAAAATGAAACGGCATATTCCCGAAATCACAGCCGGTCAGATCAATCCGCTCGACTCCCCTCATCATGGCCGCAACCTGCAACGCCATCCCGGTCACGGTCGCGCTCGTTAGAACCGGGATCTCTTTATTCTCCGGCAAAAACTGATCCCAGTACATTTCCCAATAGTCGTGTTCGCTCCGTTCGCACAGCGGCCCGCCGATGATGTAGTGCTTCGCGCTGTGCAGGTTGAACCACGGGAAATGATGGCAGTATTGGTCGAAGCCCAGCCAGATATCGGCCCAAACCAAAAGCGCCGCCGAATTACACGAAATAACCGAGTAGCGGTCGAACGGTATCCGGTGGATATGAAGCGCCGACGGCCCCGCCCCGACCACCAGCACACGCGGCTTCGCCTCGAAGTTTCCCAGCAGGTCGTGATAACTGCCAAGCCGTCTGCCCATTTTCGGGGCCTCCATTCTTTGAATCAGGCCGTTGCTGCAATCGTGCCAGCGCAGCCCCTGGCGCTCCATGAGCGGCTTGATCAATTTCAGCAGATTGGCGGCCTCGATCCACCACCATGTCGTGCGCAGCCCGTATTGCCGCACGTACATGGACTTATCCCAGGTAGCATAACCCAGCACGTCGGTTATATCGGCGAACTCATCGTAATCGCGCTCAGGATACCAGTGATTCGGCTCGCCGTCTGGAAAATATAGGTCCAGCCCGATTGTGTAAACGTCGGAGCAACCCAGTATGCCGGCGAAATGGATCGCGTTCGTCATAACTGTTCCGACGTCGCGGGAACGTAATCGGCCCTCGACCTGGCCGCGATCAGTATAGTGGCTGCCCTGGAAAAGCGATATCCCGCCGTCGCGATCCATTATCGGCTCGCGAATATTAAAGCTCGATTCGGCCCATTCGGGATCAACCCATTCGTATTTCAGTCCGTCCGAATACGGTATTTCCCTTATCCGAAACGGATGATTTATGCTGAAGCAGGTCGTGTCCCGGTTAAGCAAATAGGCATCTTCCTTGTCCGGCACGTCGTCCCATAGACGTTTCATTACGCACCGCTTCGCTCTCGTTGGAGCGTAGAACCACGGCATTTTATTCGCGTGCGCTTCTATGCACAGCCAATAATCCATTTTGTCGCCAAGTTTCAAGATTGTCCCGTTGACGCCGATCACGATATCGGGATGTATCTTCTGGGCCAGCAATTCCCAAGCGCGCCCGCTAGGCCCGCCGCCGACAATCAGCGCGCTTTGCCCCTTGTGCCTGCCCTGTAGGTCTCGGATCGTCTTGAAGTTTGCGACGTCGAATGCCATCATTCCCCCTTAATCGAGATTGAATGCGTCCTTGACGTGCCGGGTGATCGCGTTGGCGGCTATGATATCGGGATGGCCGGAGCGTTTGTCAATCGGGATATCCCTAAGTACACCTGTCCAGCCGACGTTGAGAAAACGAATGTATGATTCTTTCGGCGGCAAACTAATCGGCGCGGTCTCGCGAACCCCCACCACGACATCGCCGCTTTTGAGTTGGCGGATTTTGCGCATTACCTGCCCGCCGGTTCTGCTGCCTTTCGCGTCGGTGTTCCCCTCGATCGTCTGCACCGTGCCGTCGCCTAAATCCTTTTCGACAATTCCGATGTGGCTGAAGTCGAACACGACCAGCATTCCGGGCGCGTAATGATGGTTTTTTTGATCGCCCTTTTCCTTGACGACGCAATTATGCCGCCTGCCCCATTCGCGGTACGCGAACGCCCGCGCCGGTTCCTTAATGTCGGCGAACGGATTAGGCGCCTGAAGTGCTTTTGCCGCCTCTTGGTACACCGCGAACACAAAGGCCGCGCACCAGGGTGCACCCGACAATCCGGTTGCGGCAAGGAACCTATCAACCTGCGGGCCGCGGTTAGAACCCGGAGGCGATTCTTTTACCCCGATATAACCGATTGCGATCTCGACTGCTTTTTCTGCAAGCGTCATTGTGTCATCACCTCTTGGCCGCATTGCGTCCGTCTCTCCGTACCTTCATGTGCCTTGAAGGCCGCAGAGCCCCGCACGGCGGAAAGAATTTGCAAATTCACCTTTGCGGTTTCGGCCCGCGAGATAGCGGCGCTTTCAAGCGAGCTTGTCACGCCGTCAAGCGAGGCGGCAATCTGGGTCAGGATTTCCCGGTTTTTCAGGGTTTCGTGCCTGTTCTTTAGCAGTTCGCCGTTCGAGAGCTTTCTGACCTCGGCAACGATGTTGGCCAATTCCGCGTTAGATTCACGCTGACTCTTGAAGATCTCGCGCAATATCGTGAGGGCTTGCTTTCCGAGCGCGCCGATAACCGCCACCACGAGCGCCGAGATTGCTCCGATCAGGATTGCTGTACTATCCATTCCCGCCTCCGCTCTTCAATCGTCCGACCGAATATTCGATCACGAAGTTGATCCAGTAGGCCGGGTTCTTCAATTCCTTCAACCGAGCGTTGACATAAAGTTCGAGTTGATCTTTCACCCAGTTGAATTTAGCAATGCCCTTGCCTGGTCGCTTTTCCGCCTGCTGAACGATCTGCCAGGCGTACTCGCGCAGTTGTTTGATTTCCGGCTTGAACCAGAAGTCAAACAGCCACAGAACACCGTCAAGGAACTCGCGAAATGCAGCGTCCCTGATTTTGCGAAACGCAGCCCAAAACTTCATTGCATTTCACCTCGCATAGATATTTTTTTCACTTATGCATCACCGCCCACCGTGAAAACCAAACATCCTTCATCGGCGTCGGTGGCGGCCCCGCGGCTTCGAGATTTTCAATATATACGCCCACGTACAGCCCCGTCGTCGTCCCCGGAAGGTTGCTCGATTCAATCGTCAGCGCAGCGTCGTTGACCCAGAAATAAAAATTAGTCCCGTCGTATTCGAGCCGTAAAACATATGCCGTATCCGCCGCCACGGTCACGCCTGTATCGTTCGCCTGCAATGTCGTACCGTCCTTCGTACAGGCCTGCCAGTTCGTATCGGGAACACCTGTCGAAAACCGGAATGCGGCCAGGTGCAACGACGGGTCATCGGCGTTCGGGACGCCCGAAAACAGCCCGATCCAAAATCGGACATTGGTAATGTCGCTTCCCGTCCGAATCAGCGCGACGAATTCGGGAAGCCACGCCCGCTTGACAAGGGCTTCCGCGCTTACAAGCCCGGCTCTGGTGACGGCTATCCTGTCGGCCGTTATCTGCACAAATGCCGATGTCGAATCGTCACCGTTCCCGGCCGCCGCGCTCGTGAGCGTAACTCCGCCATAGCTTCCGATATCGGTAACATCGGTGCGGCCTATATTTGCGAGGCATTGCATCACGCGCTTCTGCATCGCAAACGACAAATTACGCGCCCGCCCGTCGCTGTCGCGATAGGCGAGATAGTTCTGGTCTGTTGCGATCAGCTTCGCTTTGCCCGCGGTACCGCTCGCGATTACGCTCTGTTCCGCGAGCGCGAGGTTGCCGTTCACGTCCAGCTTTTCATCGGGTGCCGCGACGCCGAGCCCGACGCGATCCGTCCCGCCGTCGAGCTTCAATAAATACTGGTCGGTGTCGCCCTCGAACCGATAGTCGATATCACTCCCAGCCTCGTTGAAAACTGTCTCCGTTGCGGTCACTCCGGTAACTGCAACAATCGTGTTGTTACTCGCATCCACGAGGCCGAAGGCGTTCGCCCCGATGCGCGTTTTCAGCGTGTCACCTGCGACCCCTTTCAGATCCAGGTAATTGCCGCCGCTGGTTCCGCCGATCAATACCTGCCCGCCCGCGCGCCCGGCCAGCAACGCGTATTGGCTATGGTCGTCGTCCGCGAGGCCGTCAAGCGCCCCGTGGTCGGCCACAGGTTCCGACGAAGAATTGCCCGGTATAAGGATTTGCGGCGCGCTGATGATGCTCGTGGGCGGCGCGGGACGAATCTTGGCAAGCGTTTCGATCATCCGCTTGATTACCGCTGCGCTGAACCGCCCGATTTCGCCCTTGCTGATCATTCTATCGCCACCGCCGTTGTGTCGAGCAAACTCAGCGAGCATTCAACCCCATCGCTTGTGACCCCGATGTTATAGGCCTTCACGACGCCCGTGTAGTCCACGCTTGCATCCCCGTCCTCGTCAACCGTGACCGTATAGCCCAGTTCCGGCTTTGCGGGCAGAACACCTTTATACTCGTAGTGACGCCGCTGCGCGAGCGCCAATTTATTCTGCAGGAATTGCCGCCCGATTGAGATCGCCGCGCCTTCGGATGCGGCTCCCACCGGATAGACCAGCACGCGAGGCGAGCCTGCACCGCCGCTCGATTTTACGCCCCCCCGCATTTTTTTGTGCGCATCTACTGCATAGTAGTACAGCGGATCGTTTTGAACCGTCGCGGACGTCTGGACGAAAACGAAACTCGTGCTGTTGGCTTCGATTTCAAATTCATGCACCGATGCCCAGTAGTAATCGCCGCTCTGCTTCGGCCCCGCCATATACTCGAAGACAATCCTGACCGCATTCACGGCGCGCTTCGCGAATGTGGTAGTTTCGGCCCGGACATTCGTGCCGAATACCTCCGGTGCTTTTTCGATCGAAAACCCAAGCGGCCGCCATGTGCCGGTGTGCGTACTGGTGTTGTAGTCGTCACAGCCATCCAGCCGAACCACGATTGTTCCGGCGGCGTTTTCTGTACTACGGCTCCAGCCCGCGATGACTCTATAGACCCCGATCACGATTGCGATCTTGTCGAGTGTCACTTCCGGAGGCGTTGTACCGGAGCCGAACCAGAAGTGGGCAAAATCCACCTCGCCGCCCGGATCGTGGCTGAATTCCGCCGTGAGCTTCGTGCCGGTTTTTCCATCCTGAAGCATGTCGATCCCGAAATTCCCGGCGCTCGTGTCCGTTGTGTTTGTCCCGTAGCTGAAGCTCTCGCCGCCCGCCGTTGTGCGTATCCAATTGTCGGGAGCCGCACCGCTCCCGGTTGCCTCCTGGTGCCACGCGAAATCAGGCTGTACCCGATTGGTTGTCTGGTCGTCAGTATACTTGACAATAACGCCGGAATAGCAATCCTCGATCGAAAGCTCTCTTTCGATTCTCTCGACGTGTGTCAACGCGATATCGACCGCACCGTTCGCCATAATAGCGAGCCGGAATTTCCCGCTCGTATGATCGAACCAGAAACGAACCTGATCCTCCAGCCCGACAGCCGCGATTGCATCATGGATCGCCTGCCATGCGGTTTCGGGCGAATCGGCCAGATCGTAATCGTATCGGGTCACGAATAAATTCAACACGTCGAAGTCGATATCGCTGTCCGTAAATCCTGCGCCGCCATAGGCCGCAGGCGCCTTCAGGATCGCCTTGACGATGTCTTCGAGCGAATACACGACGGAACCGGCATCGAGCGAAGCATCCTCATCATAAACAAAATAGGTGCCGGTATAGGTGCCGCTTGCGGTTCCGGCCAGCACGAAACAGCCGTAACGGGAATGAACCGTGTATTGCTTTCCATAGGTCAGTACGGTTGTGCCGTTCTTCACCTCCGGCGGCTCCGGCCCTATTTGCTTGCCGATCTTGTTCGTAACGGTATCACCGGTCGGAACCGAATCCCTGCCATCGTGATTGGCCGCGGTTGTGCCGAGTTCGGCCCGCCCCACGATCCCTAGCTTCCAGCGCCCCGCGGTGCCGGTATCGTCGGCGCCGGAATAATAGAACCATTCCGAGCCGATTAATATCCAGCCCGCGGGCAGAAAGCCGGGGTCGCTCGTGGTGTTGAGCTCTATCCCGAATGGCGGTGAGGTGCCGGACGAAATTGACGTGTATAGCTCGGCGGTCGCGCCGTCGGTGTAGCACTTAGCGCCTGTCGCGTCGGCTGGGTCGGGCCAGAGCGTATCACCTTGAAATGTCCCGAAATTACTTGAGGCCTTAAGCGGCACGGCTGTTATTTTTTGCGTGTCCGAAATCAGGCTCCACTTGTAGGAACCGTTTGCGTCCGGGCAGGCTGCTTGAAGCAGAATCCCGTCCCATCCCCAGCAGGTCACCTCGAGATACCGCCCGTCCTCGAATTCGACGAATACCGGTTTGGCGTGGACGAACCCTCGGAACCAGAAAGCCGAGTCCTTCTTAACCACAACCGTGCTGTTGAGCTGAAGCGGGTTGTTGCTGTCGTCGGTTTCGAGGCTGTATTTACTGGCCACGTCCACGCGGATATAGAGGGTGCAGACGGAAACACTATCGAGGTCCTGCGATATAGCGAAGCCGCTGACCGGCACGGTTGCCGACAGCCCGGTCGTACCGCCGGAATAGTTGTATTCGGGATTGCTGATCGTAACGGTGTAGCTCATGGCATAGTCAGATAAGTGTAGCTGTCCACCTCCACCTCGAGAGTAAACGGCCCTTCGCCCGACTTTTGCGGCGACATACATTCCGGCGAAATGAACGTAATTATGCCGCTCCATGTTTTGAAATATGCGTCGGTTGTTTTGTCCGGTGAAGCGGTCGCGGCCCCATCGGTCACGGTTACGCGCGTGCGCCGGCGCCAGAAATCCCAAAGGTTATTCATCGCCTCAAGCGAAAGGCTGGTCAGATAAAACTCGATAGTAATTTTTTTCGGGCCGGCATACGGCACGTCTTTGGGGTAAAGCGTCCCGTTCACATCGCGCTCCAGGACGGTCGTATCTCGTTCGACGCTCAGCCGCCTCGCGGGGCTGAGGGTAACAGTGGTGGCGACCGTGCCGCTTTCGGTATCCAGTATCGAGATTTCGTTGCGCGCGAGCGTCACATCGCACCTACCCTTGCGGCCTGTCCGTGGAGTTGCGCCGCGAGCGAAGCATTGCCGGGAGCCGCCGCGCCCAACAGCCTGCCCTTGACGGCGTTCAAGAGCGCCATTGCAATATCGCCGCTGTTGACAACCCGCACATCAACCGGCTTCGGCTGTTCCTGTGGCTTGCGCCCGCTTCCGAAAAGCTTACGAAGGCCGCTGAACAATCCGGTAAAGAGCGAACCGGCGAGCGCGCCCAGCGGCCCCGCGAATGCGCCGAGCGATGCAATGCCGGATACCGCGCTCGAAACCGCGCCGCCCCCGACACCGCCCAGCAGGTCGATCAACCCGCTGCCGCCGCCCGTAAGCGCGCCGCCTAGTGCGGAACCGAATTGCGGATCACGGATTTGCTCCGTTATCGACCGCATGAAATTCGAGCCGAAAGAAGGTGCGCCCGGCCCTCCGGCCGAGTCCGCAGGTGCTGCACCCACCAACCTGCGGGGGCCGCGGATTCGGGCCGAATTAATCAGGCCCGCCACCCTCCCAATCATCGCAAACCTGCCCGACGGAGGCGACATCGGGGACCGCAGCGGGGGCGGTCCACCCATAAGCGCCTCATCTATAAGTAATTCTTCGGCGGTTGGAACGCTGGTCAATATGTCATACAGTTCCGCCGCAAACTTTCGGTGAACATCCAACACGCCCGCGAGGTTCTTTTCCGAGAGCGCCTTAATCGAAACCCCCATCCGGTCAAACTCGAATACTATCGCGTCGACCATATCGGGCACAACCGAATGGCCGACCAGCTTATCCTTCAGCCACAGCCATTTTCCGTGAATCCAATCGAGCGCGTTTTTGACGATATTCTTTATGACATTCAACTGGTCGCTGATAAATTGTTTGATGCTGTTCCAGATGCTTTTCGACGTTTCAAGGATTGTATTCCATGCGCCCCTCCAGTCGCCCGTAATGAGCTGCATCGCTACCTTGACGATCCCCAGGATTGTATCGAGCGCAACCTTCACAATAACCTTGACCGTGTTCCAAGTCAATTGAAATATATTAGTAAGCGTCGGCCCCCACGCGCTCCACCATTCGGAAATGGCGGCCCCTACTACTTTTATTGTCGCCAATATGAGGGGCCAGTTTTCCTTGAACCAGTCGATTGTTTCGCCGAAGATATCGAGAAATTCGGCCTTAAGCGTTTCCCAGACCGAAAGCAAGCCGGGCAACGCCTGCGCCCATGCTTCCTTTACTACCTCGATGGCCTTGCCGAGATTGCCCTTGTCACCCTCACCGGTGACAACGGCATTAAGTTCGTCGACGCTTGTGCGTATATTTTTAAGTGCGTCCTGCACCATCGGGGATTCTGCAATCCATCCGCCGACAACCTCCTTGAAGTCGCCCCATGAGTTTTTAAGTTGCGCCATTGCGCCGCTGAATGTTTTAGTTTCCTGTTCCGCTATCACCCAACCGGCTGTTGAGTTTGCGAGCAGTTGATTCAATCGCCCCTGTGCGTCTTGTGTCATATCGACTTGAACGCCATAGCGCGCAAGGGCATTGACATCCGATATAAGCGTTTTGGCCAACAACGTACCGGCGGCATTCAAATCAACCCCATAGGCCTTGCTGAGTTGAATCGCCGCCTTTGCAGCGGTTGGCAGTGCATCCTCGCCCAGCCCCGTTATCGCGGCGATTTGCGCTGATAGGTTAATGACCGCGTCATCCCCAATAGTGGTCAGACGCTGTACTTCGGATGCGAATCGCTGGAGTTTCTTTGAACCTCGTTCGGTGTAAACCCCATGCGCCTGCATGGCGGCGTTGAGTTTGTTTATCGCGTCCGCCTCTGCGTTGTAGTCGGCAATCGAACTAGAGATAAATCGCCCCAATCCACGCAAGGCCTGTATTACCACAAATACCTTTGCGGCCAGCCACGCATATGCCTTCGCCGCGTTCATCGTGGATTCCCTGACGCTCTGCATCGACCGCTTCGCGTTGCTGTCGATATTTTTCAGCGTCTTGCTCATCTCGTCTTTCAGCTTCACCAGGATTTCGACCTGCTCTTTATTCATCGGCCAAGCCCCCGGTTAAGCGCCTGATTCTGACGCTCCTGTTTTTCACTTTCCATTTCGCTGTATTCGTTCGACAGGATGCTAAGCGCCTGAACGAGCCAATGGGGTTGATCTGCAATTCCGCCGGGGCCGGGTAGAAAGCCATTCCGGTAATGCACGAATAGGTTGACGCAGAACTGCGCGAGCGCGAGCCGCGGTATCCGTTTCCACGGACAGCCGCTGAAAAGTTCCTTCTCGCCATTGTCGTTTTCAATCGCATAGGTCAAGCGCTGGCAAGCGCATTTATGCTCATCGCCTTTGCAGTTCCGCGCTACTGAATCGTCGGCGATCCTGAGGTAAAACCCAGGCTTTTCTTTTCCTCCTCTGACAGTTCCGTCAGTTCGGCGATTCTGCGCGCAAGCTCAATCAAGGCGGGGCGCGGGATTTTATCAAGTATATCCCCGCGTACCTTCTTGATATTGAATGCGCCGCCGATCTTCACGGTATCGAACACCAGACGCACTTCCTTACCGTCTTCGTCGATGAAGTTTTCGACGTCGCGCAGGCCGAAAGCCACCATATCGAGTTGATAGCTCCCGATCTGCGGCCTGATATCGGCGTCGTTTTGAAGGATCGCGAGAGAATCCTGTAGTCCGGCGAAAACCCGATTGGAAAGCGCCTGAATGTGCCAGATGCTTTTCTGCTCGTCGGTGTCGCAATCGAGCGGCCCCGACCAGCCGTTAAGTTTTGACGATAATGCCTTCATGCCGTTTCCCCTTTTTGTTAGTTTAGGTCCACACAAACGTTGGATAAAACGCCGTGCCGGTTGGAACCATCAAAAGTTCGATCCGGTAACACACCACGCCGTTGACAATCTCGATTTGAGGTGCCGCATTCATGAAACCCTTCATCGTGAATGCGAACCTGTTTTTGGCCGTCTGGCCAAGCGAGATCGCAACCGCCACCTGATTTACAGGGCCGAAAATACCCGAAGCCGCCGTCTGCAATTGCTCCCAAAAATCATATGTCGAGACAGCCGGAGCCTCCACCAGCAGGCTCATGGTGCATCTGCGCCCGCTGATTTTCGCCGCCGCAAAACCATAGGTGCCGGCGCCCGACGGCGTCGGATCTATGACATTGCCGGTCCTGAGTTCGAATTCCCTTACCGTGAGCGTCGCTCCGCCGACAGTCAGGGTCGATGCCCCGTAAAATCGGATCGGCAAGCCTGCGTCTTCATTGATCGTCGGATTGCTGGTCTCGGACGGGTTCGCGCTCCAGAGCCCTCGTGTGCGCCAATTGCACTCGACAATCTCACCGGCCACGCCCTTGACGGTCAAGTCGGAAACGATGCTCGTCCCGATATGCTGAAGGCCGTCGACGTGCAGCTTTTGCGTTGCGATCACGACTTTGTCGGTATCAGGCGTGGCCGTAAGGGCATAGGTTGAGCTGGTCGCGGTAACGAGAGTCTGTTTGTATCCCGCCGATTTCCACAACGGAGCCTCAGGTATTGCGGTGCCGAGCGTGCCGGTTGTGGGCAGGCCGCGCAAGTCCGTCGTGAAGCTTGCCTCGTACCATTTGCGCAAAACCCGCCCGGCATATGGGTCGATTGTTCCGACTACCCGCTCGTCATCCGCAACCTCGACCTGGAGCGGATTGAATTCAACGTTGCGAATTCCGATCCTGGTTGTGCCGTCCATGTCCAGAATGGACAGCCGTTCAAATCGTGCCATCAGTAACTCCTTCTGTATCTGATTTTTAGAGCCAAATCCGCAATATAGGGCGCGTCGCCGTATATGCGGGGCGGGTCGGCGCTCATAGTAAGCGCCGCAAGACAAGTGTCGCCGAGCGTGAAATCCGCCAGGAGCGCATCGTGGATCGCGTAGGTGATGGTGTCGATGTCGGCGCGCGTCCGGGTATAGATTCTCAAGTTCATTATTTCGCTGAACTCGGCCTGTCCGGATTGCACCTGCGGGGAATAATCGACGTTACCGCCTGCCCATTGCAGATCGACCGCGGGATAATCCGAAGCCGAAAGTTCGCTGCTCGTCATCGGTGAATCAAAGACGGTGCCGACCGCGCTGATATTTTCAATCAACGTCTTAAGCGCCGCCAAGATTGTCGTCCGGCTCTGGAGTACGCTCATAACTTCGCAAGCTCCTTTACAAGGTCCTTCACCCACAGGCCGGCCTCAAGCGGGACAGGATTGCGCAAATAGCGCCGCTCTTTCAGGTTTAGCTTACGAGAGTGAGAACGCACGTTCTGGGTGAATGGCGCAGTCGGACGCCCGAATGCCTGATTCATTTTACGCTCATGCGCGCGAACCTGCACCGTGCCGCTGAAGCCGTACTCGTGAACAGCGGCATATTCGACATTCGTGCGCACGCCGGTTTCCCACATATCGCCGGATTGCCGCGGCGGGATCGGTTCGATTGAATTGCACAATCGCCCGGTCACAATCCCCGGAGCCTTGCCTTGCTGCCCCTTTACGCGCTGCGTGCCGCCCCAGTTCAAATGCCAGTCGCGCTTGACGCGCCCGACGAGCCTTTCCGGTAGCTGAAAAAGCATTTCGCGCAACCGCTGCGGGTTTTTCTCGGAAAACTCAAGAATGAGTTTCCAGAGTTTTTCATCGCCGCGTAACTCAATCGTCGTGCTCAAATCCAGTTCCCCCTGTATTTGGCAACTGCACGATTGAACACATCCGGGTAATCGTTGACGTATTTCTCGTAGCCCTCGGATTCCGAACCGCGGTTACGGCTCGTGATGCCGATTCGCGCATCGCCATCCAATGAACGCTTGAACAGCACCGCGACATATTCGGCAATCGCGTACTCGATATCCTCCGGCACCGCAAAGGTTTCGCCGCTTGCAAGGGGCAGGCTCGCGGTATCCCAGCCCGTCGTCGTATAGCCCGCAACATAGGTAACTTTGATTTCCGAGTCGCCGGCCGGAAATGTGCCGCGTAATGTGCTGGTACCGGTTGCGCCCGCCTTCGGATATAACAAATATCGTGAGTCGATTATCTCGTAATCCGTTGCGGCAATCAGAGTGTCGCTGAAATACAGGCTCGTAACGCTCACCACCGGCCAATGCTTCAAATACAGCCGTCTTGCCTCGTCGTCAAGCGTATACCGCTCGCTTGTGTAGGTTTGCTTGTCGAATACCCGGCCGGTTTCTGACTCGAACGCCTGAGATGCCTCGATACAAAGCTGCTTGAGGTGCGTATCCCATGTGCTTGCCGTGATGTTCAGCAGTTTCTTAACACGCGATAACCGGCAAAGAGCATAACTGGTCATTTAGGTTTCCTCGCGGACAAGCGGTTGCCACCACGGGCTTTTTTTTTCGGTGTCTCGCTTTCGGGTGCGGTCTCCGCCGCTTCGCCCTCGATGCCGTTCAGAGCCGCATAGCTTTCCACGCTCGCAATCTCGATCTGCCAGGCCGGTGGTACGCCGTCGATTTTTACGCCCTTCAGTACGCCGTCGATCACGAGCTCGCGCACCTTTTCGGGCGGTAACGAAAGCCGCTTCGCCGCCTGGCTGAGATTCAAAAACTGATTGCGCGGGCCCGGCTTCACGATATCGGGGGCGGGGCCGCCGAATCGCTCCGGCGTAACCCCGCCCGTGAATTCCTTTGTTCGGCCCTCTACGGAATTGAAATCGCGCTCGATTATTTCACACAGCCCATCGGCCAAAAACCGATTGGCGCGCATCAGGTCTAGCTCGTATTCCTGCCCAAGCAAATAGTCCTTCGCGCCACAAGCGCAATTAACGAGCATCCGAACCCAAATCGTATCAGGCCTCATGGCGAATCCCCTTTTTCGACAATTACTTCACGCCCGTCAGGGTCGCGGCCGCACCCACGAACGCAAGCTTGGCGTCGCAGAGCATTGTGGTCTTGAGCGCAACCTGGCCGGTCGCGAACAGATCGGTTGAAGCAGCGTATTCGGTCGCGAGCTCGACAGTAATTCCTTCCATCTCGAAATGGCGGTAGAACGACGGATCGAAAATGTACATTTTGCGGGCGCCCGCGGTATTGGCGGCGATGTAGCTGTTGCTGTATACCGGGTGCCCGTCGATTGTGGGCGGCTGGCCGAGAACAAGACCGCTGCCCCAGAGGAATTCACCGCCGGTCGCCCGCAGGTTGCGGACGAGCTTCAATGACGCGTCGTTGGCGAGAATCACACTGTTGGCCCGATAGGGCGCAGGCAGGGCGTACACGAAATTGATTATGTCGGTAGCCGCGAGGTTCGTACCCGCCTGTGCCGCCGTCTGCGTGATTGTTTCCGCGTTCAGCCCCTTCGGCTGATTAGTGCCGGTACCGGTGATCAGCTTGTCCCAGAGCGAAAGTGCGAATCGCCGCCCGTGGTTTTCAGCGATGTACTGCCCGATGTCGATCAGGCCGGCCGAATCCAAGTAATCGCTCCAGATTGTGATCGCCCCAAGTGTGCTGATCGACCACGCGAGCTGCGCAAGCGTAGGATCGCCCGCCGTGATGGCGTTCGCTTCGGCTGCCCAATAGGCGGTGCCAAGCGCGCTCTCGTAGGGCATCTTGCCGGTCGGTGTTTGTACGGGAATACGGTTGACCAGTGCGAAATACGGGCTGAACTCATCACGCAAGCGAATTACGGCCGCTTCGTATCCGACCGGGGTCAGGTAAGGTGAGCCGGAAACGGTCGATGTGAGTGCCTTCTGGCGCTCGTCGCGGTCAGCGTTTATTACGTCGTTTATTCGTTCGACCTCGGCATACCGCTTCTCTTTGATTGCTTTAAACAATCTACCGGCGAGAATCAGGCCGGCCTTTTCCTCTTCGGTATAAGGGCCGAGATTGCGACGGATTTCGAGCGGTACATTCGGCTTAAGCGGTCGCAGCAGCCCTGCTTTCTCGTAGTCGATTCCGAGCTCGCGCATCTTTTCGACCTCATTGGCGACCGCGTCAACCTTCATGACCTCGAAAGTGCCGCGCATGGCCTTCGAATCCGTGAGCGCCTTCGTGACTTCCGCCGCCTTCTGCTCGTCAGCTTCGATTTCCCGGCGCTTGCGGTCAACCACCTTTGCGGCGGTATCCCTCATTTTGCGCGTGCGGGCTGATTCTTCAGCCAATTGTCTGGCTTCAGCCTGCACCTTTTCGCCTAGCGCTTTCGCCTGGTCGAATGTTACGCCGGAATCCTCAAGCTCCTTGAGTTCGTCGTCCGTGAACCCAAGAGCCTTCAGCTCCTTCAGTTGTTCGTCAGTCCACTTCATGTTTCACCTCGGAAAATTTAAGTGCCCCTTTTTCCGAAGCCGCCACAAGCCTGCCTAGTAAGCCGCCTTTAACTCGGCGCATTACCTCCAGCCGCCGGAGCGTATCTCGGTCTGTGTTTATTGTACCAGATTTTACTTCCACCACAACCGCCTCGGCGTTTGCGGGAATCGGCACCGCGGATATTTCGACCAGCTTCTGTTTTTCAAAACGATATCCGCCGTTCTCCATTATCGTGTATTCGACGGGCAAAAAGCGCACCGAGAACGAGTTCAGCATCCCGTCGAGATAAAGCCGGCGCACGTCCTGCGCCTTCTGGTGTGCCGCGAATTCAGCCTTGAAAATGAGCTGTTTGTCTTCCGGCTTCACCCAGAGGGTTTTTCCGATGGGCAAATCGGAGGCATCGTGGGCGAAAAGGAACTGCGGATTTTTGCGATATTCGTCAAGCAGCCAGCCCGCGGCCTCAATGACGTCGCCGTCGCGGTCAACCGTGCTCGTTGATGCCACGCCTATTATCCAGCCGCGCTCGCCCGGCTCGCCGCCGATATCCTTTACGAGAGCCTTGCATGTTTGAATTCCAAGCTCTTTCGTCTTCATACTTCACCTCCGAAAACAGGCACAACGGTACAACGGCAATTTATGGTTTCCTCCGGGGCGTCCGCCAGCATATCGCCCGGATGGTCAAGCTGTGCAGCCCCGACGACGAACGGCGAATCAAGCGCCACAATTTGCCCGTCGGCTTCGATATGGGTTTCCCGCACCCGCCCGTCACGCGAGCTCAGCCATTCTTTCCGCTCGAATCCCGCTGCCCTAAGGCCTTCCATCGTGCCGCGGTTACTCGCGCCGATTACTTCCGTTTGGGCGATTCTTACACTTCGGTAGCTCTTGGCCTGGTTCATCGCATCGGCGACGCGCTGAGCGATCTTGTCAATTCCCTCACCAGCACGCACGCCCTCTGTCATTGCGGCCCGCAATTCGTCGGCGGTCGTGGCGGCGATTTTGGTCATCCGCCGCTCCAGCTCCTTGCCGAGCCACACGGCTATCCGCGGGCTGTCCGGATTGAACACGCCGTCCGCGCCGTATTGCGCCGCGGTATCCTCCAGAAATTGCTTCAGAATGTCGCTGACAATCGGCGACATCTTTGCTGCGAGTGCAATCCCTTCCAGTATCTCCGATGGAATGAGCGCCTCGATATCGGGAGCGGGGCCTTTAGTCACGTCCATGCCGCGATACGCTTTGCGCAAATTAGCTCGCACCTTCGCGCTCGTCTCGTCGAAATAATCATCCAGCAATCGCTTGACAACGCGCTCCCACGGCCTGACGCGCGAATCGAACGACTTCCACGCGGCCTTGCGGCGCGTTTCGCCCGCAAGCTGCTTTTTCAGCGCCTTTGGCTGATTGTCCGGGTTTGCGTCGTTTCCGCTGTCCTGGGGCGCCTGTGCATACGTGAGCGGCACTAGCGAGAACGGCACGAGCGGCATATCGGCTCCCGCGATATCGGGATAGCCGTATTTGCGCCGCGCCTCGTTAATCGAAATCGCGCCGGCCTGCAATAGCCGCGTCGTTTCGTCAAGCTCGTAGACGCGATCAACGGGGATATCGAGGTCGAATTTCCATCGCAAACCGCTCAGCCCGATGTTGGGCATCAGCCGCGAATTCAGCCCGTCCTCGAACCACCCGACATGCGGGGCGATTGTTTCACTCATAAATGTCGCGTCCATCGCCTCACTGTTGGCGCGGTTCACGTCCTGCACCAGGCCGAGCTTGGCCAGGGGCACCCTGCATATTCCGCAAATCTCCTCGCGGGTCTTGTCCATCGCGACAAGATAAAGCAGTTCCTCGAACTTGACCGGGAACGGCACAACCTCGGCGTCGCCGGGCAGGAATGCCACCCGGCCCGCCTTCTTGCTCCCCTTGTGGCGGAGTTCGAACTGGTACCGCAATGCCTCGATGTCTTCCTTGCGCGTCGTGTTCGTGAACTTCAGGCCGAATGGCGGGGTACTGTCGTTGTCGAGAAGGGCGTTTCGCGTTTTGTGCATTTTGGTCAGTTCGTCAATTGAATACGCGCCGGCACTTATCAGCGAAAGGCCGCGGATTGGATCGGCGGGATTCGGCCGCCGAAAGTAAATTATCTCGCGGGCGTCGAAATTGACAACCTTGCCGTTGCCGGGATCGTAGACATATTGCATCGTGCCATCGGCGGCGGGTTTTATTTTGAACCAATCACCCCGCATTGGCAGAAAGCCCGTTATCGTCCCGCCCCGGCGCACGATGTACCACATCACCTCGCCCAGCGCGTCAAGCCACATCGAGCTAAGGTACATGAGCTCGTTGTAGCTGAATTCGCCCTCCGGTTCCAGAAGCGCCGTCAAGAGCGGATGCGATTGCAGCGGTTCGCCGTTCGGCTTCACCAGCCGCGGCTCCGCACTCGAAGTTGCGGCCGCACGCACGTCAAAGCATGCGAACACCCAACTGTGTACGTGCTCGATTGCCTCTCGGCTGACCGTACTTCGTGAACCGAAGGTTGAATTAAAGCCGGGAAACAGCAGGCCCGTCACCTGCTGCATATCGGTTGCCTTGAAGACGCGGTAAGCGTTTGCGATCCGCTGGAGCAATGTTACGCCCATAGTATCTCCTTCAGCCCCTGGGAGATCGCCCCCGCGACAAGATATCGAAGCGCGTCCGGGCCGTGATCGTTTTGCTTCACGGGCTTTTCGCCCTCCGCACGCTCGTTGAAGATATAGTTTTGCAGGTCGCGAATCAATCGCTCGCAACGCGGATGAATCACAATCGCCGGTTTGTCGTCCCGGCCGAATAACCCGCGCACACGCAATATTCCGTCGTTTACGTCATTGAGTTTCGTACCCTTCGGTGCCTGCCACATCGCAATCCCGTACTCGCGGAATACGTGCGCGCCCTCCGGGGAAGCAGGATCGGGATAGCCCATCGCGAAGGGGACGCCGTAGAGTTCGCCGCGCTCGATTACGGCCTCGGCGCATTCCGGCAAGGTATGGCCGGTCAGGTAAAGCTCGTCGAAGATGAACACACAATCGTCGCCTGTCACTTGCGCGAACAGACACACGAATGGATTGCGAAATCCCCAGTCTATGCCGAGCGAAACCGGAATGCCGTCGAGCAGGTCGAAGTCCTGGACGTGCCACGGCTGCCCGTCTCGCTCCGGCATGAAGTTCGGATACACCGCGCCCGACAGCGCCGTGAATTCCGCAAGATATTCCTGCCTGAAAACCTCGTACATGCCCATTCGCCTGTATAAGCGTTCGAGTTCGTCGATTTCACCTTGAGGCAGAAACGGATTGGCATAACTGGTCATGTGCGACGTGAAATATCGCGGGTCGGTTCGCGCCTCATTTGCCCAGTCGTTGTGGGTGTCGTGGAAGTGATTGGCCGCGCCTTGCGGCGTGGTCAAAAGCATCAGCGTTCCGAGAGTGTCGGTTAGTGGCGGGAGCAGATATTGAGCCAAAAGTATTTGGCCGTTTTTGTTTTGTGCGTGCTCGTCGGAAATAGTCAGCACCGGCGCATCGCCTAACAGAGAGCGCGGGTCTTCAGTCGTCCTTCCCTCCAGTCTTGCATCCCAGGGGAGCTCGATATAACGTTCACGTTCGCTCTTGGCGACCGGAGCGCAGCCGAAGACCTGCTCGTCCACGATCCATCGCCACAAGTAGCGAAATATTTTTTCCGTTACGTCAGCCTCCGGGCCGACAATCAGCACAAGGCGTTTCGGGAGCATTCCATCCGGGCGATAGGCGAGTTCCAGCAGTGCCTCGTCAGCCGCCATTTCGGATTTCCCACCGCGTCTGCCCCAGCAGCACGAGATATAGCGCGCCCCGTGCAAGCGAGCGTTGTGAACTTCCGCTTGGGCTTTATGAGGATGGTAGCCTGTGCGCTCGCGTAAACGCTTGCGCAGAATCAGCCGCGATGCTATCTGCCTCGCACGGCTTATATCAACAGCTTCAGTTTTTTCCTTTACCGCGTTCAGCTTCCACTTTCCTTGCCGCCCTTTTTGGTCACCTTCACGGTAGCGACGGGATCCTCAGGCAATGCCGCCAAAAGCCCGGTCACCAGGTTACTTGCCATCGTCTGCGCTTCGGCGATGATGCGGATTCGACCGGCGTTTATCTCGGTCTTGTCCTCACCTTCGAAACGCTTGCCATCAAGCTCGATTATAACCGAGACCCTCAAATCAGGCATTATCTTGCCTCCACAAAAATTCCTCGCACTCGCGGGCGATGCGGACATTCATCACCCGCGTCCCGCAAAAAACATCCTCGTTCATGCCGTTGCCTCTTTTCGTTTCCCGTTGCCGTTTTGCCTCTCTTCCGCCGCCAACAGCATCAGAATTTCCGGCCCCAGCGCGCCAAGTTCTTCGGCCAATGCCTGAGCCGGACTCATTACCTGCTCGACCGCAAGCGTTTGCTTGGGCGGCGGGATATTGAGAGCACGGTATTTGATTTCCTGCGCCGTCTTGACAACGGCCATCATCTCCTTGAGTTCAAGAGCGTCGATCTCGGAACGTTCGCCGGCCTTGAAGCGCTTGTATTCGACAGTGAATTTCTCGGCCACAAGTGCCGCCGCCAAATCAGTCGTGCGCTCGGTCATGGCGTCGAACTGCATCTTATCGAACAGGACGGCGTGTTTGGCTTTCTCGATTTGTTCACTTCCGATCTTATTCCGAAATTCTTCACGCTTGCTTGCCCATTTGTTTTCAGCCGCTATCGTGGCGAGTGAACTCATGGAACAGCCGAACTTTTCACAAAGCTGTTCATACGACAAATTACTGGCAACGTAGTAAGCCTCTATCTCGTGCCAGTTGTATCTGGTATTGCCATGCGGCTTGCCGTTTTTCTTGCCGTTGCCGTTAGCCATTGGCCGCTACCGCCTCGCAACACGGTTGCCGGATTGCCTTGTTGCCGGTCAAGTCTTCCCAACGCTTCACTATCACGTCGCAATAATGCGGGTCGATTTCCATCATATAGCAAGTGCGATTAAGTTGCTCGCAAGCAATCAAGGTACTGCCGGAACCGCCGAATAAATCCAAGACAATATCGTTGTGTTTGCTTGAGTTTGTGATTGCCCGCATGCAAAGCTCGACAGGCTTTTGTGTGGGGCACAGTTCGCTCTTATGGGGGCGGTCTATTTCCCACACCTCGGTTTGGGTTCTGTCGTCTCCGAATGTGCTCTTGCCAAACCATCCATATAGGCACGGTTCATACATTCGCTGATAATTTGCGGGCGTTAATACCAGTTGTTGTTTTTTCCAAATAATCGTCGCCGACCAATGGAATCCAATCTCACAAGCTAAGAGCCGCTGGCGCATACCTTCGGGGCCGGGAGCCCCGAAGATGTATATGTCGCCGGGGCAATATTGCTTAATCGCCAACAGAAACACCCGACAGAAATCAAGCCACTCCGACGGCGATTGCTTGTCGTTTTCGATAGTTCTGTATTTATGCCGGGGGTTTTTTGAGCTTCCATAATCGACATTATATGGCGGGTCGGTGAAAACCATGTCCGCCTTCCTGCCCTGCATCAAATAGGCCACGCGGTCGGCGTCCGTGGCGTCGCCGCAAACGAGCCGATGATTGCCCAGCATCCACAGATCGCCCGGCTGCGTCACGGGTTCCGGCGCTTCGGGGATTTCGTCCAAATCCGCGTCCCCGTATTTGCCGTTCCCGACCTGCTCGAATTCGGGGAAGTGAACCGCTATATCATCCAGCAGTAGATTCTCGTACAAATCCGGAACCTCGACCTTGATATCGTCCAGCAGCGAAAATACCCCTTCCGTGAACTCGCCCGCGATTGCCGGATTGTTCAGCGTCAGGTTGAGCGCCTTTTCCTCCGTTTCCGGCAAATCGACAATCACGCATTGCGCCTCTGTTTCGCCCGCGGCCTGCAATGCCTTGACGCGCTGGTGTCCTCCTACGACATGCCCGGTTCGCCTGTTGAATACAATCGGCTGCACAAGGCCGAAGCGTTCTATGCTCGCTTTCAGTCCACGCATCGCGGCCTCTGTGATGGTGCGCGGATTATAGGGAGCAGGAATAAGCTCCGATAACGGCTTTGTTTCAATTTCGCATTGAGGCACTATGGCACCTCCGCCGACTGACCGGGTGATAGGTGAAGTATTATCCTACCGACAAGCGTAGTGATCCTGAAGGAAAACTCGCCCCACTCTTTCGGATAGTACTTGATCGTCCCTTTTGGCGAGATTGAACCGACGGTCACGAAGTTATGCGGATCGGGTTCGCTCGGTACGCGCACCTCCACAAACAGCGAATCGCCCGTCCTATTATGCAGCGTGATTGCCGGAATTTCGGGTGGATTGACCGGCGCGGGTGAACCGCCGCCGCAAGCGGCAAGGAAAAGCAACGCCGCAATCGAGAGGCATTTCGCCATAGGGCGATTATACCCCGGTTTTTCAAGTTTCGCCATATTCAAGCTCCTTTGAAGTATCGACAATTTTCATCCCGTAATCGTTGATACCTTCAATGCCGCGAAATTCCGGCCTTGGAATCAACCGATTCTTACGGAATGGACGATAATCGACGTAATGGTGGATCCGCCCGAAGCGCCAGGTTAAACGAGATACGTCCGGGTGGACCTTTACCAGCATCGCCGATTTCGGCAAGGTTCCTTCTTTTGCGTAAAACTCAATTGTACGGGGCCGGGTCAAGCTCGGCCAATTTGCGCGTCTCGATTCTATAGCGTTTCATCCTCGAAGATTATACCTCCGTCAGCTCCATCTGACTTATACTCGCAGGAAAATAAAAATCCACGCCGCGCCTTACCGCGCCCTCCGTCCGATGCTGCGTCAGCGCCCGCTCCCGCAGCTCATCCGCCACCAGCAGCGCCTCGGCGCGATCACGCGGCCACCAATAGCCTGCCGAGCCGCTGCGTATCGGCGCGCCCCATCTCACACGCAGCGCCTGAACGATTAATTCAACCTCCCGCTTGCCAAGTCCGAGCCGCATCCGCAAATCTTCGTTCCGGTATGCGACACCCGGAACGCCGGTCAGTAGATTAAACAGCGCCGCCATCTTGGCTTCGGGAACCGCCGTATAGTCGGTTTTCATTCGTTCACCTCCTTCAGCTCGATTATCGCTTCAATGACATTTTCGCCGGCATTTCTGACCAGATCGACGGTTAAAAACTCGATCTGTGAATCGTCGTGCCAGACCGTGCCGTTCGCGGCGTCCATGAAAAAACCGGCCAGGTTATCAGCGTCGCCCCGCCCCTTGCCCTTGAATTTGATCAACAGGTAAAGACAAAGCGGTACGCCGCGCTTGAACGGTTTCATTCGCCTCGACCGCATCGCCGCCCATAATTCCTGCCGCAAGAGATCGCGGCTTATCTGATACTCCGTGGTCATGTACGAGTGAACGTTGCCGCGCCGATCGGTCGTGGCCCGCGGGCGCTGTTTCGTCCGGCATTGCATTTTGACGACGAATTCAAGCCGGCTCATTTCACCAGCCCCCTTTTCCGCGCCCGTCGCAATTTCGCCTGAAGCGCCGTTCCGGAAAGCACAACCGGCACCCGCGATTTCGCCTCCTGCAGCGCCGGCGCAATCAACCTAATCTCGCCACGCTTATATCTCATGACGTACCCCGCCACACTCGCGCGATCGACGCCGTGCCGCGCCGCGACTTCCCTTTGCGTGTCGTGGCCTTCGAGATACTCGCGCGCAATTGCGATCTGCTCATGCGGCGATTTGCGTTCATGCTTCTTTTTCCGATTCATTTCGCCTCCCGCGGGTCGACGTCGTCAACCGTAACATCCCAGCCCCGCTTTGTAATGAATTTCAAATCGTAGCCATACGGCGTGGATTGCCATACGCAGCCTATAAACTCGCAATTCTCGATTTGCTCGTCGGTTAACTGAATGTACCCCCACTTGCGCCCCCAGCCGATTTTGCCGTAGCAAAGTCGTTCGCGCCCGTCCGATCCGGTCACGTAAAACACCGGCATCATCCGCAATGCAGGCGGCGAGCCCCCCGTTCGCGATTCGATCATCACTCCCATCGCCCCGGCCTTGTCGTATTCACGCTCGAACGGCTCGATATCGACAAGCGGGGACAATCCGTCCTTTGCTGCAATTGCGCTGACTTGCTTAGCGCGCATCGGTGTATGCCTCCTTCGCAAAATTCACCATATTCCAAAATTTACTTTCGCCGTTTCTGCACACGCTGCGAAGGCACGAAACGGATCTGACCTGTTTCGCCCAACAAAATCCGCGGCTGTCGTCTCTGTCGGTCGAAAGCGTCGCGAGGAAATTGTAGAAATCGGCGTTCGTGATTTTGTCTCGTTCACGTAACAGGCGAAGCGTTTTTATGTCTTTGGCCGTCGGCCTTTTGGGCAGGCGCTCGGCGTTCCAGCCCCAGAATTCATAATTGCGGTGGATAACGCCGAGAATCTGCACGGCTCTTTCGACGTCCAGCGGGTCGGCCTCGACGGACGCGACGATCTCCTCGCTCTCGTCGCTCCATCCCGGCGGCGGCGGTAATTTGCTGGCTTTGCGATACTTGAGCGGGTTGTATAACTTGAATTTGGGCAGGTAATAATACGCCGGGGAGCGGCCCATTTCATCCGTCCCGTAAAGTACGACGCTGCCCTCGTCGGCCATTTTCTTTATCCATCGCTCCACGTCGGCGACCGAGACTTCCATCAACTTCTTTGGGTCGTTCGAAAACGCCCTCGAGCGAAACACGCTGGGCATGTACCTGCCGCGGCCCCAATCATCCCGATTGTACGGCGACAGCAATTGAAACCAAATATGCAGCGCATCACTCACCTGCCCGGGAAATTGCTCACCCAAGCGAATCGCCAACGTGCTTTCCTGCCAGTTGGCCGAAATCAAAACCGAATTCGCCATATCCGCACCTCCGCGCGAAGCGCGCTTGATATCTCTTCTTTTCTCTTCTCTTGTCTTGTCTTCATGCAGAAATTTTGGGCGACCTTGGAAAATTTTGGCCGAACTTCCCCGATGTTGGCGAATTTTGGCCGTTTTCCAAAAGGCCGGCCGCAGCGATCGATGCTATGCCGGAGGCTCATCGCCCTGCCTCCAAAAGCGTCATTTGGCTCAGCCGCCGCCGCAGCAGCAGCAGCAGCAAGCGCCGGGAACCAGAACTCGCTTTACCTCTTCAAGCATCGCGGCGTAAAGCGGGGTCGCTTCCTCTCCGTCATTGGCGATTGGGCGCGGCGCTCCCGGCAAGCCTCGTCCGAGCGCTCTTTCCCGGTTTGCGATTAATATGACTATCCAGCAATCACGACAGACGTATTCACGCTCGCCGGATTTACTGCATGGCTCCGTGGTGATATCGCGGCCGCATTTTCGGCAATAAATCGCCGTGGTTTGCAGGTTTGACTTGTTCCATCCTCTAGGCGTGTTTATGTTCGGCATCGCTTTCCTCCTTCTCAAGCGCGGATTCGATGTGCTTTCGCTGCCAAGCGCGTTCCGCTGCTCCCGCTGCATTAGCTACTCCCGCTGCCCGCGCTGCACACGCTGCATCCGCTGCCCCGGCTGCCCGCTTTGCCCTCGCTGCATCCGCTGCCCACGCTGCGCACGCTGCCTCCGCTGCCCACGCTGCCCGCTTTGCCCTCGCTGCATCCGCTGCTCCCGCTGCATTAGCTACTCCCGCTGCCCGCGCTGCACACGCTGCATCCGCTGCCCCGGCTGAAGCCGCTTTCATTTTCCGTTCGTTCCCCGGCGTTGGATTTTTCGCATAAGCCAGTTGCGCCTCTATCGATTTCCGCGGACGCTTGTCCCTTGGGAACCGCTCCTCGAAAAGGTGCAAAACGCGCTTCGCACATTCTGCGCGCAGCTTGTGGCAGAGCGGAGGATTGACGTGCCACAAAAGCCAAAGCGTCCAGTCAACCGCACTACCGTCGTCCGGCGCGCCCCGGATTATGTCGAGCGGCGAGTAGGCTTGCTTCCCCGCAGCGCGCGCCCACTCGATTGCCGACGAACACGCCCCAAGTACAACGGCCCTTTCGATTGTCATTTCGCTCATTCCATCCCCTCCTCTTCCGCAAGCGCGGACTTTGCCAACATTTCAGTCGCCACGCGACCCCACAGCCACGCGGCATAATCATCCTTTTCAGCCGCGAAGCAGTCGGTGACCGATACCTCGCCGCCGATACTCTCGACCCATGCCATCAGGTCGGCGCAAGCGCGCCATTCACGCAACGTTTCCAGGCTGACTTTGATATTGCGCGAACCGGCGAGGGAATCCGGCAATTCGGCTCCCCGCAGGTCGGCCCCCCGCAGGTCGGCTTCCAATAGATTGGCTCCCCACAGGTTGGCTCCCCGCAGGTCGGCCCCCCGCAGGTCGGCTTCCAATAGAAAGGGCATGGATAAGACTAGGAGCAGGCAGCCCGCTCCTTCCCCGTGATAGCGCGCATGGCGGTCGCGGGTTGAATCCACGGTCAACGGTAGTTCATGCCATTCAAATCGGCATCGCCCGCAGACGCGTAAAATGCTTTCGGGTTGCCGCTTTATTTCCCCTTCGTTTAGATATAAGTCGCCCTCGTGATAGTGGGCACTTATGTGCCGCCAGCCACACTTCGGGCACTTTGCGCGTGGATTAAATTTATTCATCCTGCGCCTCCATCAGCCTCCAGTTTGCATAGGAATTTATACATCTGCGGGTCGTTTCCGTCGCACGCGTCCCTCAGCGCGGCGAAATCGCCCGGCAGCAGTCGCCGGAATTCCCGAAAGAATTCCTTGCTTTTTTCCACAGGCGGCATTAAATCGGCCGCCAAATTCACCAGATCACGCAATTCTGCAATTCGACGTTGCGCACTCATTTGTTCCTCCAGAAAAAATCAATCAGTTTAACCAGCGGATCGCGCTCGCGCATCAGTCGCGCGTAAAATTTGCGCGCCCACTTGTTCCCAAGCGACTCGCCGCGTTTGTTACCGGTCAAGTAGAGGAGCCGCTCCTGGTCGAACTGACCGGAGCGGTGGCGGCGCTCCATAAGGACGCGGATCCGCCGGTCGTCAATTTCCGCGTCTCTTTCCCAGGCGCGCTTGAAGCAGGCCGAAAGTGGAATATGGGCGTGGTTCATTCGGCGGTGTCCTTTACGCCCAAAA
>JABRWB010000047.1 GCA_039961635.1 bacterium | reverse complement strand
TGGCAATCCCAGCCCCCCCCCATGACCAGATTTGTCAGCCGCTTAACCATCTGCGCTGCCTCCAAGAGTATTGAGTTTTGCTATCGAAACAGGGGCGCGGAAGTCCCTCCGCTCTGCGGATCTTGTCCTTGCGTCCCTTATTCTTCTTGTCATAGCTCCGCCTCCGGCGGATAGTCCGCGGCCGTCCGAAGCCGTTCGCGTGCATTATACCCCGATCCGCGGGTAAAATCACGCGCGAGGCATAATCAGGCGCGGGGGAGGTCACACGCGGGGAAGTTTTTTCGGGAATCTCGTAATTATATCGGAATACAGGTACGCAATTACCGGCATTTAACAGGCTGGATCAATCCGCGGTGACCAGCCCCTCCGAGATCGCCAGTCTTGTCAGCCCGGCCACCGAGCGCTCGCCCAGTTTTTCCATTACGTGCGTCCGGTGCGTCTCGACCGTCTTGGCGCTTATTTTCAGCCGCGCCGCAACCTGTTTCGTGTTGAGTCCCTCCGCCAGCAGGCGAAGAACTTCCCTTTCCCGCTTCGTCAACGACGAAAGCTTGCTTTCCCTGCGCGGCGCCTCCCCCTCGCCGCGCTCCTCTCCCCCCCCGGAAACGTACTTCATCGCCACGCGGTCGGTGAGACCGGGGCTTAAGAACGTAAGGTTGGCGTGCACGACGCGGATAGCCTGCGAGAGGTCGTCCTGCGCGCAGTCCTTAAGCAGGTAGCCGGTCGCGCCGGCGCGCAGCATCTCGACGACGTACTGCCCGTCCGCGTGCATCGAAAGCCCGATTACGCGTATTTGAGGCTCGTCCGCAAGTATCCGGCGCGTCGCCTCTATCCCGCTCATTCCCGGCATTGCAACGTCCATCACGACGACGTCCGGCTTCAGCTCGCGTGCCCTTTCGATGGCTTCCTTTCCGTCCGACGCCTCGGCGACGACGCGGAAATCGCTCTCCTTTTCCAAAAGGGACTTGAATCCGGCGCGCGTCAGTTGCTGGTCGTCCACTATCATGATTTTGATCGGCTCGCGGGCGGCCGCCGTTTCCGCGCCGTTCGCAGGTATCGCGGACGCCGCGTTCGCGGTTCCAACCGCGATGTCCTGTCCCAACGGAGCGGCGATTGTTATTTTCGTTCCTTTTCCTGGAGACGATTCTATTTTCACATCCGCTCCGAGGTGCGACAGCCTTTCCCTCGCTCCGAACAGACCCCATCCCCTTCCGTCCTTCGCGGCAAGGCCCGCGCGCGCGTCGAATCCCACTCCGTCATCGGCGACGCAGATATGAAGCGTGCCGCTCTCCGCGCTCACGTTAACCGACGCCCTGGACGCCTTCGAATGCTTGCCGATGTTGACAAGGAATTCTCGAACGGCTTGAAAAATCTCAACGCGCACATCTTCGCCCAAGGGCTTGGCGCTGCGGTCGTCGCTGAAATAGCATGGGATGCCGTAGTTGCTTTCAAGCTGGTGCGTCAGCCATTCAAGCGCCGCGCCCAGCCCAAGTTCGTGCAGCACGGGCGGGCAAAGCTCGAACGTGATGTTGCGCGCCGCGTCTATCGTGCCCTCCACGAGCTTGATCAAATCCGCGATTCGGGCGTCGCGTTTCTCTTTGGCAAGCTCCGAGAGTTTGAATTTGATCCCCGCCATCGTGTGGCCGATTTCGTTGTGAAGCTGCTGCGCGATCCGCCGCCGTTCGCGTTCGCCGGTCAGCGCGAGTTCACTTGCAAGCGACCGCAGCCGCTCCTGGTATTCGACTATTCTCTGGCTCGCGCGGTGGTTCAGCACGACGCGGCCGACCGCGGCGCAAATGCTGTCCAAAAGGTGGTGCTCTTCCGGAAGGAACGGCTCTCCCCCCCCGGGGTTTTCCGAGTAGCCGACCACGATTTCGCCCGCGCCGTCGCCGTTCAAGACGATCTGGCGGCGCATTTCGAATTTTCTTTCGGCGGCCGAGCCGCTCGCGAACGTTTTGCCGCCGATCGAAATCGTCGCCGAGCATAAATCCGGATACTGCCACGCCGGCGGAATAAGCTCCGCGACGGACTGCAAAAATTCGTCCAAATCCAGCGGCTGTCGCTCGCCCAGGCGCGAAATTCCGTACAGGCAGGCCAGCTCTTTCACGCGCTCGCCGAGCTGGTGGCCGCGCACTTCCAGCTCGAGCTTCGCTTTGCGCGACTCGGTTATGTCGAATCCGGTGGCGACGACGAACTCGATTCCTCCGTCCGCGTTCCTAAGCGCGGTGTTGCTCCACTTGATCAAGCGCCGCTCGCCGTTCTTTGCGGTCCAGTGGCGCTCATGGGTTTCGGGAAAGCCGCGCGCGATAAGCTCGAAATAAAACTCCCTGACCGAATCCGCCTCGGCCGGCGGATTGGCGACTTCCCACAGCCTTCGCCCGACTGCCTCCTTTGCGGGAACGCCAGTCAGCTCCTCGCAAGTCCGGTTCCAGATGAGAATTCTTCCTTGAGCGTCGAGAACCGCGATAAGCGCGCCCGCGGTGTCCAAAATCGCGGCCAGGACGTCGCGCGCGGACGGATCGAGGCCGGGCGCGCGCTCCCCGCCCGCGCCCTCGCCGCTTAAGTCCGGCATTTCCGATTTGCGCTTGGACATCGTGAAAAGTTTAGCACCGGACGTACCGAATGGCCTCCGCCGAAGAGAGCGCTACTTATTTCGCAATCTTTGGTATTGTGAATCCAGCGGCGCGGACGGCGCTGTTGGAAAAAAATGAAAGTCGCCATTTCCGGTGCGGGCGGTTTCATCGGCTCGGCGCTTTGCGATCGGTTCCGCGGGCGCGGGTGGGATATTTCGCGGCTTACGCGCGTCCGGCCCGCGGCGGACGACGCCTCTCAAATATACTGGAATCACGAAACCGGCGAAATCGAAGCCGCGAAGCTCGAAGGCATCGACGCGGTAGTCCATCTCGCGGGCAAAAGCCTCGCATCGGGAAAATGGACGCCGAAATCAAAGGAAGAATTCCGCCGGAGCAGGATCGACGGAACACTACTCGTCGCCAAAACGCTTGCCGGGCTGGCGGACAAACCGAAAGTGCTCGTCTGCGCGTCGGCGACGGGATACTACGGCCCCGGCAATCCGCTCACGTCCCACCAATTCCTGGGCGAGCCGCTGGACGAGTCCGCGCCCGCGGGATTCGGATATCTCGCGGAGCTTTGCCGCGACTGGGAGGCCGCGGCCGAACCCGCGCGCGCCGCGGGAATCCGCGTCGTGAACGTTCGGATCGGATTCGTAATCTCCCCGCGCGGCGGCACGCTTCGCCAGATGCTTCTTCCGTTCCGGCTCGGCCTGGGCGGAAACTTCGCGTCGGGAAAACAAGTGATGAATCTGATATCGCTGACCGATTTGGTTTCGATATTCGCGTTCGCAATCGAAAACGATTTCATGGAAGGCGCGATCAACGGCGTGTGCCCCGCGCCGCTGACCAACGCGCAGTTCACGCGCGCGATGTCCCGCGTTATTCGCCGCCCCGCGTTCTGCCATGTGCCCGCGTTTGTGCTCAAAGCGATAGCGGGCGAGCTTGCGGAGTTCATAATCGCGGGCGAGCCGCCGGTCGTGTCGTCCCGCCTTGCCGCGGCTCGGTTCAAATTCCTTTGCCCGGACGCGGAAAAAATCCTGGAATTCGAGATTTCCGGGAGAATTCCCTAACACCGAGGTATAATCTCTCCGGCAAATCCATTTCGCGGAGGGGCGAAATGCGGACTTATATTGGTTATTTCACATTCACCGCTGCGCTTTGCGCGGCGATTCTGGTTGCTGCCCTTCCCGGCTGCAAGGCCACTTCCAAGCACATTCCGGCGGCTCCGGCAGGCTTGTCGCAACCGGGCGCGCTCTCAACCGGTGCGCCGGGAGGCAGCACCGCGGGAATTTCCGTCCCGCCGGAAGGCATCACCGATGTGAGCGGGCTTCCGCCTAGGCTGCAGAGGCTGTTCGACGACCCGATCTGGAACGCGCCCGCGCCGCCGCCGGCGGAGTGGGACGTCCCGCCGCCGCCCGAATTCGACATCGCGGAAGCCATCGAGCGCGCAAAAACGCTTCAGTTTCTGCCGCGGAACGCGGACGCGCGCACCGCCTCGTACAAGGACGGCCAGGATCCGGGCGATCCCGCCAAGGGGCAGCTCGATCCGGCCGAGGCCGCGCTACGGTTCGACATCGGCTACAACGGCGATCCGGACGAGGACGGGATAGACAACCTGATCGAAAGATTCGACGGCGTTCATCCGCCCATGGTTTGGAATCTGGCCGCGGTCGGCTCGGCGAAGCGGACGAATCCGCAGTGGCGGGCGAACGGCGACAACCGGTACGCGATATTCCAGCTTTTCGGCCAGTCTTCATCCGAGTTAATAGAGCTTTCGTACAAGGTGCCGGCGGCCGACCCCGATACGGACGAGGCATACAAGATCGAGGGGCACAACGTATCCCTGTGGAATCTCGAAACGGGGTTGGAGGAAAACGGCTCACCGGTAAATGCCTGGGCCTGGTACGACCTGTTCACCGCTGCGAAATCAAACGAGATGCCGATAGACAACAGCTATACCTACGACGACACGACCGGATTCATCCAGCATTTCGAAGGTTTGATAAGCAACGGCGCGGCGGGGGTGGACTACGACGAAGCGTACATAATCCGGCTGGACACCACCGAGTTCGACACGATCCAGGAGGATTGGATTGATCGCGCGAAAGCTGAGCTGCTTCTGGGATCGCAGGGCAATCCAGCGGTAAAGGCGATGATTTCCATCCCCGTCTTCGGCGCGATCGCGAAGGCGTACAGTGATTTGCAGCCCGCGGTGGACGGCATGGACAATCCGCTGCCGCCGTATACCGGATGGCTGGGATTTCCGCTTTGGCAGTTGCAGGATTACAACGGCGGCAGGCCGCTCGTGGACGAGCGCGGTGTGTACCGGCTGTTCGGCCAGCACTTCTTCCACGGATTCATCTACTGGAAGGATTACCTGGATTCATCGCTGAACGACCAGGTCTATCCGTATGTATACAACGGCACGACGGTCGCGGATAAAGACGGCAGTTACGTTCGATACACGACCGGGCCGATAGAATACGGACTGGCGGGACCGGTGGGGGTGATGGCGATTGCGGATGATTATGTCCCGTTATATTCTTTCGATGTTGAACAAAGCGAACCAGTAACATTCTACGCCTTTGCATGGGGGGGAGGCGACGGCGAGTATAGCGACTTCCTGTGGAATTTCAGAGACGGCACAGTCGCGATTGGGCAACGAGTTCAGCACAGCTTTTCGGAAGTCGCAAGGTATTCCCCAAGGTGTTTAGTGATCAACAACGATGATGCGACGCCTCCCCTTTCGGCTCCCGCCAGGAGCCAGGACTATGCAGTATTCGATTTGCCTTCTGTTTCAGTCATATATCCAAGCGTTGGACATGGAGAGCCAAGGGGTAGCGCGTGCATCGTAAACGAGGACGAAAACAACGACGACTATCTTGCATTCCAGGATGCGCTGCTTGCACTTGGAGTCGATTTTGAATTGATTCAGGCCGATCCGGAACTTTCAGATTTGGAACCATGGTTGGAACCATGGTCAATGACTTTCTGGGCCAACAGCGCAACCCCGGGCGAGGGTACGGGTCAGGAAATGGACTTTACGGATCGCGATGTTCAGGTGATAAAGCAATATTGCGAAAACGGCGGTAACTGGATCACTTTTCTTGCCAATCCGTACTATTGCGACGGGATCGGCCGCATCGGAGCGGGAAATGACGATTTCGAAGCGCTGCTTGGAATCGAGGCTGGCTCGGAATGGAACGGCTGGGCAAACGGTAGCGCTGATTTTTCGGCTCTTACAGTCAATTATCCGATAAATCAGCCAAATCTGATTTCACAAATCAGGTATTCCAAAGGCCCGGGATGGTACGGCCCTAACTACTGGCATTGGGGAACTGCCAATAATTACAAAGAACTGGTTTTGGCGCCGTTGACGTTTCGCATACTGGATGCGCCCCATCCATCGGGCGCGATATCCGGACTTGCACATGACAATAACGGCGACGATAATGATGGCGGATGGGCGGCGTGGATAGGCGTGGAGTTTTTCACGATTGAAAGCACAGGTCCGTATGTTGGAACCAGAATTGATTTTCTCGAGAACATCATCAACTTCATGTGCCCGTGGCTATTCAGTGATCTCGGCAATTGGGACGGCTACGACGGCGAGTTCGAAATCGCGTCGGTGACCGCGCACGCATTCGCGCCCGACGGGACGTTCGAGGGTGGCGACGGTTCCGACGGCGAATCGGGATTCGACCAGTACAACGACGGGGCCGGCACGGTTTATCACGATCTGACTATGGTTCCGCCCGACGACGGTTGGGTCTATCTTTCGCTCGTGATTCACGGCCCGCAGTACGGCGATCAGGCCGACTGGCAAATCCGGATCGACTGGCGCGACGGCTCGCCGCAGACGATCGCTTCGGGCGATTCCGGTATAGACACGTACGAATTCCGCCACCATTACGCCGCAGGAATCGCTCCCGGCGTGAACGCGATGACGCTTCCGGGATATCCCGGCAACAACCCGGACGCGATTTACGACGGCTCGGCGGGCGATCCGCTGTATCCCGATCTCGGCGAGCTTGCGGCCGACGCGGGAATCCCCGGCAAGCCCGCGGCGATCTCGGTTTACGCGTGGGACGGATTTGCGGGGGGGGAATACGACTTCCTTCCCGAGGAAACGGACGGCACGCCGCGGCACGCGAGCGTGTGGGGGGTCAAGGTCGGGATTAAATAGCTGATTTTGCTTTCGTTGTGAACAGCTTCCCAATCGGGCGCCTTTCCGATATCTGTTCCACCGTGCGATACTTAGCTGCGGATGTCCGGAAAGGCCAATCAAAACGACCACCACGTCGTCATCGTCGGCGGCGGGTTCGGCGGGCTTCATGCGGCCCGCAGGCTCGCCGGCGCCCGCGGCGTGCGCGTCACGCTCGTGGACAGGCGCAACTTCCACCTTTTCCAGCCGCTGCTTTACCAGGTGGCGACGGGCGGGCTTTCGCCGGCGAACATCGCGGCGCCGATTCGCGCGGTGCTCAAGCGAGCCGAAAACATCAGCGTGATTCTGGGCGAGGCGACCGGAATAGATGTGAAAAACCGCCGCGTCGTATTGTCGGACGGCGAGCTGGAGTATGACTCGCTGATTCTCGCTACGGGTCTCGAAAACAACTACTTCGGCCATCCCGAGTGGGAGCGCATCGCTCCCGGACTTAAGACCATCGAGGACGCTACGCGGATGCGCAGCCGCATACTGTCCGCCTTCGAAATGGCGGAAAAGGGGACGGACGCGGCAAAGATGCGCGCGTACCTTACGTTCGTGATAATCGGCGGCGGGCCGACCGGCGTGGAGCTTGCCGGCGCGCTGGCCGAAATCGCGCACCATACGCTTCGGCGCGACTTCCGGCGGATCAATCCCGCGGACGCGAAGATAATCCTCGTCGAAGCGTCGCCGCGATTGCTTTCCGCGTTTCCCGAAAAACTCTCGCGGCTCGCGGAGCGCGCACTCGTTCGCCTGGGCGTAGAAGTTAGAACGAATTCGCGGGCGATCGAAATAACGGAAGAGCATGTCGTAATCAAATCCGGCGATGCGGAGACCAAAATCCCCGCGCGAACCATCCTTTGGGGCGCGGGGATAAAAGGCTCGCCGCTGGGCGCGGAGATCGCGCGCCAGACGGGGGTGGAGATGGACAAGGCGGGGCGCATCGTCGTCCACGAGGACTTGTGGATTCCCGGCTTCCCCGAAATATTCGTAATAGGCGACCTGGCGCACTCCCGTGACGGAAAAGGGCGCGAGCTTCCCGCGGTCGCGCAGGTCGCGATGCAGCAGGGCGACTATGCCGCCAGGCACATCCTGAACCGGCTTGCCGGTCGAGCGACCCCGCCATATCGCTACATGGATTACGGCCGGATGGCCACCATCGGCCGCCGCCAGGCGGTCGCCGATTTCCACTTCATCCGGTTCAACGGATTCTTTGCGTGGCTAGCCTGGCTGTTCATCCATCTCATCCATCTCGTTCTTTTCGACAACAAAATGCTTGTGATGTTCCAGTGGGCGTGGAGCTACCTGACTTTCAACCGCAGCGCGCGGCTGATAACGAACGATCGGGATTCGGGTGGACACAGCGGCTAAGTTCCATCCGCTAAAATAGCGCTTTCTTGCTTCAAGGGGAAAGCGAATGGGGTTGAAATTCAGACGTCCGAAGCTTCACAAATTTGAAATCGAGCGCAGGCACGCGCCGGGCACCGCGCCCGGCACACTATCCGTTGATCCGGAGGCGCGCCCGACAACGATTTCTGTCATCGCCTACAGCCCGGACGCGTTCATCGAAGAAAAGATAGAGGACGCCTCGCGCATCGAGGAGTTACGAGCGGAATTTCCGGTGATCTGGGTTGACATCGCCGGGCTGGCGGATCACGACAAGCTGGTAGCTGTCGCCCGAATTTTCGGGCTTCACGGCCTTGCGCTTGAAGACGTTGTCCATACCCACCAGCGAAGCAAGGCGGAGGACTACGGCGACCATCTTTTCGTCGTCGCGCGAATGATAAAGCTGCATCCCGAACACCACGAGGTCGAGACAGAACAACTATCCGTGTTCGTGGGAGAAAGTTTCGTAGTGACATTTCAGGAGGAAATCGGCGACTGCTTCGATCCGATCCGTGAAATGCTGCGGCACGGGCGCGGCAAGCTGCGCGGCCTTAAGGCGGATTACCTTGCGTACTCGCTCGTAGACGCGGTGATTGACGGCTACTTTCCGGTACTCGAGCACATCGGCGAGGAGTTGGAGGAACTCGAGGACGAAACGCTTCACAAGCCGGATACGACGACGATAGCGGACATCAACCATGTCAAGCGCAGCCTGGTCACGATAAGGCGCGCGGTATGGCCGCTCAGGGAGGTCGTGAACGTTCTGTTGCGCGATCCGACGGACATTTTCGGCGAGGAAACGCGGCTGCACATGCGCGACTGCTACGACCATGCCGTCGGAATCATTGATCTGGTAGAAAGCTACCGCGAAGTGTCGTCCGGACTTATAGACATGTATTTGTCGAGCGTGTCGAATCGGATGAACGAGATAATGAAAGTGCTCACCATGATCGCGACGATATTCATTCCGATTACTTTCATTGCCGGGATTTACGGAATGAACTTCGACACCGAGGCTTCACCGTACAACATGCCGGAGCTAGGTTTGAAATACGGTTACCTGTTTTTCTGGGGAGCGATTTTGCTGGTGTCGGTACTAATGGTCGCATTTTTCAAGAGGAAAAAATGGCTTTAGCGAAAAACACGTTACTCCGCTCTGATAAACTATTCTGCCTCGTTTCGGGGTACTTTCCGGTTTCGCCATGGATATCATAATTGCCGGCGCGGGCGAAGTTGGCTTTCACCTTGCTAAGCAACTCGCCGCCGAGAACCACAACGTGACGGTGGTGGACTCCGACGAGCGGGGCATCGAACGCGTCCAAAACGAGCTGGACGTGAACGCGCTCGCGGGCAACGCCGCGTCCGCGGTCGTGCTCGAAAAGGCCGAAGTGGCCGGATGCGAGCTTTTCCTCGCGATGACCGACCGCGACGAGGTGAACATGCTCTCGGCGCTCATCGCCAAGCGGCTGGGGGCAAAGCGAACCGTGGCGCGAATCCGCCGCCAGGAGGACTTGGTCGGCCGCCAGCGGTTTTACCGCAACCTTTTGGGAATTGACCTCGTCGTCAATCCCGACCGGCTGACCGCGCAGGAGATAAAGAAGCTGGTTAAGGAAGCCGGCTCGGCGGGTGTGGAGGACTACGCGTACGGCCAGGTTCACCTGCGGCGGGTCGCGGTCAAGCCGGGCAGCCCGATCACGAAGAAGCCGCTAAAGGACGTCAAGCTGCCTGCGGGGATTTTGATAGCGGCAATTATCCGAGGCGCGGAGATAATCATCCCGAGCGGCAACGACCAGGTGGCGGGCGGCGACCACATCATCGCCATAACAACGAGGGAGACGCTTGCCGCAATCCGCAAGCTCGTCGGCGAGTGCGAGCTTGTAACAAAGCGCGTGATGATCGCGGGCGACAGCCACATTGCGGAGGAAATCGCGGCAAGCCTGGCCAACCTTCCGATCGAGGTCAAGCTGATTGCGTCCGACAGGCGGCGCGCGTTCGAGATTTCCGAGGCTCACGCCCACGTCCAAGTTGTGGAGGGCGATTGCCGCAGCATGCCCTTCCTCAAGGAGGAGCACATCGAGCTGACCGATATATTCGTCGCGGCGACCGAAGCCGACGAAGTTTCCGTAATGAGCGCGCTGCTTGCCAAGGAGGGGGGGGCGAAGGAAGTCGTCGCCGTCGTAAACAAGCGCGAATACCTGCAAATCACGCACAGGCTGCAGCTTGACGTCGTGCTGTCGCCGCGGCTTCTGGCGGTCAACAAGATTTTGAAATTCGTCCGTTTCGGCAACATCAACTCGATTTCACTCATCGGTGAAGGCGAGGCGGAGATCATCGAGTTCACGGCGGTCGCGAATTCGCGGGGAGTCGGCAAGCCGCTTAAGTCGCTGGCGCTGCCGAGGGGATCGATCGTGGGCGCGATCGTCAAAGAGCACGAGGTCGTGATTCCACGCGGCGACGACACAATCGAAGGCGGGGACAGCGTAATTCTTTTCACGCTGGCCGAAAACATTAAGTCAATTGAAAAATTGTTCGGCGCGCTCGCGGTGAACGGCGCAAACTCAGGGCTGGCAGCTCCACAGGAAGCATGAATCTTTACATTACCAGCCGGATAATGGGGCAGCTTCTCTTTGCGCTGGCCGTGGCCGAATTGTTCCCGCTGGTCTGTGCGGCGATTTACGGTGAAACGCGCATCGTGATCGCGTTCGTGTGGAGCATAGCGGCGGCGGCGTCCGCGGGTGCGATGCTTTTTTTCATCGGCGGACTCAGGAAGGAGGAGATATTCAGAAAGGAAGCCCTTTTCATCGTCGGTGCGGGATGGGTTCTTGCCGGGCTTTTGGGCGCGCTTCCATTTGTCATTTCCGGGCAAATGCATTATGTGGATGCGGTCTTCGAGACGATAAGCGGATTCACGACCACAGGCGCGAGCATTCTTACCGATGTCGAAACGGTTCCGAAGGGATTGCTGTTCTGGCGCTCGTTCACGCACTGGCTTGGCGGCATGGGAATAGTAGTTTTGTTCATCGCGGTGCTGCCGACGCTTGGCGTCGGCGGCAAGCACCTTTACCACGTCGAGGCGCCGGGTCCGGCGGCTGAAGGTCTGCGCCCGAAGATCAGGGACACCGCGGGTATTCTGTGGAAAATCTATTTGGGGCTGTCAATCGCCGAAGTCCTTTTGCTGTTGCTCACGGGAATGCCGCTTTTCGATGCACTGTGCCACACTTTCGGCACGATGGCGACCGGCGGATTTTCGACGAAAAATGCGAGCATCGGCTATTACAATTCGGTTTCAGCAGCAGCCGGGGTTTCCGTAACCATAATCGTGACGATTTTTATGTTTCTGGCGGGAGCCAACTTCAGCCTTTATTATCAGGCGCTCAAGAAAAAATGGCTGTTTTTCAAAGATTCCGAGTTTAAAGCATATCTTGGAATATTCCTTGCCGCATTGTTCGCTATTTACTGCACGCTTCTCCTGTCGGGTACACACTCCAACGGGTTCAAGGCGTTTCTTGACAGCGCGTTCCAGACATCCAGCATTATGACCACTACGGGCTACGCGACGGCGGATTTCAACATGTGGCCTTCGGTCGCCCGCGCGATTTTGATACTTCTCATGTTCTTCGGCGGCTGCGCGGGCAGCACCGGAGGCGGAATGAAAATAGTAAGGGTAATAATCCTTGCGAAATGGGCCTGGCGAAGCATCGTTCACTCGTTCCGCCCTCAGTCGGTCATGCACATCAAGCTCGGCAAGCTCGCGGTGGATCGCGACGTCGAGGAGCAAACGGTCGGATTCGCGATCGTTTTCATCGCGATTTTCTCGCTCGGCACGCTTTTCATCGCCGCGTTCGGGCACGACCTCGTGACGAGTTATTCGAGCGTGATAGCCTGCCTAGGAAACATCGGGCCGGGACTGGGCCAGGTGGGGCCGATGGTGAATTATTCGTTCTTTTCGCCGATTGAAAAGATATTTCTAACGTGGTGCATGCTCGTCGGCCGTCTCGAAGTGTTCCCGATGCTCGTCGCGTTCGCCCCGGGATTTTGGAAAAAGTAGAGCTCCTTCAGCCAAGGCCGTGAAACCGGCATTAATGGCGCGCAAATCGCCGTTTATAATCCCCCCCGTGTCTATTCCCCTCACCGGCGCGCTGGCGCTTCTGGGCCGCACCGTCGGCCTCGGCGTCGAGCGGCCGTCCATCAAGGCGCTCGGTAAGGGCCGCGACTCGATCGCGGCGACAACGGTCTACTTCGGCCTTGGCGAACTTCTGCTTTTGCCTCTGGTAGCCTGGCAATGGGCCACGCCGCCGGGCTACGCGGCGGACATCGGCGCGTGGATACTCCCCGCGCTCGCGTCGGGCGCGATTTACGCGGTCGCGTTCAACACCTACGTGTGGGGGATGAGCATCGGCGAAGTGAGTTACCTTTCGCCGCTGTACGCGTCGATGTTCGTGTTTCTGTATGCGATGGACCTGCTCGCGGGGAACGCGAAGTTCGGACTGCTTCCCGCCGCTGGAGTGGCCGCGGTCGCGCTTGGCGTGATTTTGCTCCAGATCGAGCCGGGCAGGCGCGTCCTCGAAATCCTCAATCCGCTGAACGTACTGCGGCGGCCCGGCGCGGTCGGAATGCTGATTTACGCGTTCGGGCTGGCGCTTGGACGGATAATAGACAAAAGCGCGGCGGACGTCGCGCCGCCGGTGCTGTACGCGTTCGTGGACAACGCGCCATGCGTCATTGCGGGAATCGCGATTCTCGCGTTCCGCGGGCGCGCGGGGCTGATCGCGCGGCTCGCGCGGGAGCGCTTCTGGATCGCGGCGATCGGCGCGTTCGCAGGGATGTACGCGTACGTGTTGATGCTCGTCGCGCTGGACTTTTTCCCGCCGAGCGTCGTCGAGCCGGTGACGCAGATGAGCGTGTTCATCGCGATCGCGCTGGGCGGTATCTGGTTCAAGGAACCGGTGCGCGCGCGGTGGCTGCCCGCGGCGCTCGTCGTCGCGGGCGCGGCGATACTTATGGCGTCGCGGTGATTCGGGAGTGCGCCGGATTGCCTGCGCCTCGGCGGGAGCAAGCTCCCGCAATCCCAAAGGAAGGTGAATCTATGTGCGGTAGATACACGCTGGTGACCGACCTGAAGCTCCTGGCGGAGCACTTCGGGTTCGCCGCGGACGAAATGCGCGCGGCGGGCGCGGACAACGTTCGCCCGCGGTACAACATCGCGCCCAGCCAGGACGCGGCGGTCGTGATCGCGCCCGCGGACTCGCAGAAACCGGCACTGCCCGGCGACGAGATGACGGTGCTGGTCGGCCCGGAGCGCAGGCTTGTCATGATGCGATGGGGGCTTGTCCCCGCCTGGGCGAAGGACGAGAAGATCGGCGACAAGATGATAAACGCGCGCGCGGAGACCGTCGCGGAAAAGCCGTCCTTCAAAAACGCGCTCAAGTCCCGTCGGTGCCTGATTCCGGCGGATGGATTTTACGAGTGGACGCAGACGAGCTACGGGCGAAAGGCGCCGATCCGGTTCACGATGAAGGACGGGCGGCCGTTCGCGATGGCGGGGCTGTACGAAACCTGGAAGCGGCCGGAAGGCGACGTGCTTTTCAGCTTCACGATTATCACGACCGAGGCGAACGAGGTGCTTCGGCCGTACCACCACAGAATGCCGGTAATCATTCCGCCGGAGCGGTACGCGCTATGGCTCGATACGAACGTCACAGACACGGAAAAGTTGCAAAAAATGCTTCTGCCATACCCGGCGGATGAAATGCGCGGGTATAAAGTATCGAGCGCTGTAAATTCGCCGAGGAACGATGTACCAGAGTGCATCGAGGAGAAACCAGATGAACGAGGGGATGGCCGAGCCTAGGATCGACTTGGAGCGCGTCGAACGGGACTGGACGGCGCGCGGCTACACGTTCGGGCGGTTCACCGACCTGCCGGGCCGCGAGTGGAAGGACTACGCGCATTCGACCGACGAGGTGATGATGGTCGTCGAGGGCGAAGTGGAGGTGGAGCTTGCCGGGCGCAAGTTCACCGCGAGGCCGGGCGAGGAAATCAACATCCCCGCGGGCGAGCCGCATTCGATCCGCAACGTCGGCCCGAGCGTCGCGCGGTGGATAAACGGCTACAAGCGGATGCTGCGCGGGGGAGGGTAATCCGGGTGGCGCAGCGGCAGGTGTATTGAACCTACTTAACATCATTGGTCTTATCTTAATGAATTAAAGACAAATTCAGGATTCACTGCGCGAACCGCTTTGAAAACAGCATCGCGGCGATGCCCGTCAGCGCGATCGCGATTCCGGCCATAACGATGCATTCGAGAGCGATGCCGGACAGCGCCATGTCCCGCCAGAAAATCTTCGTGAACCCGTCCATCGCCCATCCGTTGAACGTGAAGTAGCCGATTTCCTTCATCCATCCGGGCATGAACTCGCGCGGCAGCATGCTCCCCCCAAGCGCGCTCATCGTTAGGATGATCATCGAGGAAACCGCGCCGACCTGCTCCTGCGTCTTGCACAGCGCGGCGAGGAGTATCCCGAACCCGGTCGCCGCAAGCCCGCACAGCGCGCCGAAAACGAGGAGCGCCCAGAAGTGCTCGAATATCTCGACCTTGAAGATAAGCCAGCCGGCGATGAACATCACCCAGGTCTGGAGCGACGCGACGAGAAAGAATGCAACGTATTTGCCGAAGATGAACGCGGCCGGCGTGACCGGCGCGATGAGGATGCGACGCAGCGTCCCGCTTTCGCGCTCGCGCAAAAGCGACGCGCCGCTGGCCGCGACGGTGAAGAGCATCCACATCGTGAGGACGCCCGCCACCTGGTGGCTGAAAACGGGATTGGCTTTCTTTTCGCCGAGCACGTCCACTTTTTCGACGCGGATCAGCGACTCGCCGCCCGCGCCGCCCACGCCGGAACCGGCCCCGCCGGTCATGAATTCGCGGTTTTCGCCCATCCAATTTTGAATCTGCTTAACATATTCGTCGGGGATGCCGAGTTGATTGCCGATAATGCCCATCCCCTCGCCCGCGACGTCCGGCCCGAGCGCCATGAACCCCGCCTGGTAGAGGATTCCCGACACGATTTCGGACGTCACCGGACTCGCGGTATCCGCCAGCACTTCGAGTGTGGGCCTCGCGTCCTCGTTGGCCAGGCTTTCCGCGCTCATCATCCCGGAAACAGATTTTCCGAATCCGGCCGGAATCACAATCGCCGTGGCTAGCCTGCCAGCGCGGATCGCGTCCTCCGCGGACGCGCGCGTCCACGCGGTTTCGATTGCCGTTCCGTCGTCGTTTTTCTTTTTCTCCGTCAGAGAAATCTCTATCGAGCCGAGCTTGGAAAGAAAATCCACTACGCGCTTGGACGCGTCGGACTTGTCCTCGTCCGCGATCGCGGCGTGCGGCTTGTCCATGTCCTCGGTTCCGGCCATCCCGCCGAAAACGATCCCGAAAACCGTCATCACGACGACGGGCACCGCCAAGCTCATCAAAAGCGCGGTCGGCTGGCGGAAATAAAGCCGCAGCGCGGTCAGGGTTATTGCGCCGATTTTTTTCATTCGCCCTCCCGCAGCTTCTTGCCCGTGAGATGGAGGAAAACGCCTTCGAGGTTCGGCTCGATCACCCTCACGCTGGCGATTTCCGCGCCGAAGCGCGAAATCGTCTCGATTATCGAGGGCAGCTTTCCGGACGCGCCGCGGACGCGCATCGTGAGCAAATGGTTCTCGAACGACGGGGAATATTCATTTAGGGAGAGGGAGAGGCTCTCGGCGGATGCGCCGTCTCCGCGCAGCTCGATTTCCAGCCTGTCGTCCTCCGGCCCCAGCGCGATCAGCTCCGCGATCGTCCCTTCCGCGATTATCCTGCCGCCGTCGATTATTCCGACGCGGCCGCACAGCCGCTCGGCCTCTTCCATGTAATGCGTCGTGTAAAGGAAGCTCGTCCCGCGCGATTTCAACTCAAGGACAAGCTCGAAAATGTGGTTGCGCGACTGCGGATCCACTCCCACCGTCGGCTCGTCCAAAAGTACAAGCGGCGGCTCGTGGATGAGGCTCGCGCCGATGTTGAGCCTTCGCTTCATTCCGCCGCTGTAGGTCGCGGCGCGCCGTCCCGCGACGTCCGCGAGTCCGACGAGCGAAAGCACCTCGTCGACGCGGGATTTGAGTTTCGCGCCCGAAAGCCCGTACAGCGTTCCGAAAAACGCAAGGTTCTCGCGGCCGGTGAGTTCCCTGTAAATCGCGACGTCCTGCGGGATCACGCCGAGGAGCGTTTTCGCCGCCGCGGGATTTGCGCGCACGTCGCGGCCGAGCACCGACACCTCGCCCGAATCCGGCTGCAGAAGCGTCGCGATAATCGAAATCGCGGTGGACTTGCCCGCGCCGTTTGGGCCGAGCAGCCCGTACACTTCGCCCGGCGCGACGGAAAACGACAGGCCGGCGAGCGCGCGGACGTCGCCGTAGCTTTTGGTGAGTCCGTTTACGCAAAGCGCGGCATCCGCCATCGGGAAGTGGATAATATCAGAGCGGGGAAAGTTCCGTTTTCAAAACGATAATAAGGGAGCGCCCTGTAGGGCGTATGCGGGCCGAAGCCGGTTTCCTTTAATCCTACAAAGTTATCTTAATGGAAAATGTGGATTTATCCGTTGTCATCCCAATCTTCGCCGCGTGCGCGTCCCCCCCCTCGCGGAGTGCGGCCAGAAGCGCTTCCGTTTTATCCGGCTCGACGCAGATCGCCAGCCCGCCGGAGGTCTGCGCGTCGCACAGCAAAAGCCGCTCGGTTTCTGGCATGTCTTCCGGGAACGAAACGTCCGGTTTGCCGGCTCCCGGCTTCGATTCGCCCGCGGCGTCTCCGGCTCGCAATTCGCCATCCATCAGCGCCTGGTAGTTCCCGACGGTCCCGCCCGGAATCGCGCGCTCCGCTAGAAGCCGCCGCGTCCCTTCGATTAAAGGCACGCTCGCCGCGTCCACTTCAATCGTCACGCCGCTCGCCCGCGCGATCTCCGCGAGGTGGCCGAGCAACCCGTACCCGGTTATGTCGGTCGCGCACTCCGCACCCGCATCAAGCGCGCACTTCGACGCGTGCGAGTTGAGCCGCGACATCCATTTCACCGCTTCCGCGACCTCCTCCGCGCGCGCGATGTCGCGCATCGCGCACGTCGTGATAATCCCCGTGCCGATCGGCTTTGTGAGTACGACGTCCAGCCCCGGCCGCGCCGCGTCGTTGCGCAATATGCGATCCGGATGCACCGTCCCGACGACCGCAAGCCCGAATATCGGCTCCGGGTTTCTGATGCTGTGTCCGCCGAGAACCGCGACGCCCGCTTCCGCGCATTTTTCCACCGCGCCCGCGACGATCGCCGCGACCACATCCGGCGGCACTTTGCCTTTGGGGATGCCGAGGAGGTTCAGCGCGATTAAAGGCTTGCCGCCCATCGCGTACGCGTCCGAGAGCGCGTTCGCCGCCGCGATCCGCCCGTAGTCCGAGGGGTCGTCCACCACCGGCGTGAAAAAGTCGGTCGTGAATATCAGCGCCAGCTCGTCCGAGAGCTTGTACACGCCCGCATCGTCGAACGTGCGCGCGTCCACGACCACGCCCGGCAGCGTGGGCATCGCAATCCCGCGCAGTATCGCCGCAAGGTCAGCCTGACCCAGCTTGCCGGCTCAACCCGCGCAGGACGACAGGCCCGTCAGCCTGAAAAGCGGCTCGGAATTATGCAAGTCCGGCACGGGAGAATTCTAGCATTGCGATTATGGGACTGCGCCGGCTTGCCGGTGCCGGGCCGGTGCCGGCGGGAGCAAGCTCCCGCACTCCCTATCAAGTGCTAAACTCACCTTTTATGCCGCAAAACGAATCCCGTCGGCTCCGCATCGCGCTCGTCGTAGTCGGAAACGAAGTCCTCTCCGGCGACACGCAGGACACGAACGGCCATTACCTCGCCCAGCGCCTCTCCGCGCTCGGCCACGGGCTTTCGCTCATCGTCACGATTCCGGACACGCTCGACGCTTTCCGGGAGTACGTGAAACCTCTTATCCCGAAGTTCGATGTGATCTTCACCAGCGGCGGGATCGGCCCGACCCACGACGACATCACCCGCGAAGCGCTCGCCGATATTTTCGGCGTCGGAATCCGGCCGCACCCGGAAGCGATGCGCGCGCTGGAAGAATTTTACGGCGAGCGCATAAACGACAACGTTCGCCGGATGGCGCATCTGCCGGAGGGCGCGGAGCTTGTCGCGAACGTGCGGACGGGCGCCCCAGGATTCAAAATCGGCAACGTGTACGCTTTCGCGGGCGTGCCCCAGATTTTCCGGGACATGTTCGACGAGGTAGCGCCGAGCCTGGGCGCGCGGCCGTTCACGAAGCTTGAATTGCTCGTGCATATCGGCGAATCGAGATTCGCGGACGTGATGCGCGAGGCCGAGCGAAAATTCCCGGCCGCGCAAATCGGCAGCTATCCGCGCATCGGCGGGGAATACCGGGTGAAGGTCATCGTCAAATCGGAGGACGAAGCACAGGCGAGGGAGTGCATGGAGTTTATAAGAGCGGGCGCGGAGGAAGCGGAAAGGCGGGAAAGCGGAGTGAGATAGCAAGATTGTGAGACAGTGAGGAAGTGGGATAGTGAGGTAGTGATGTAATGAAATTGTGAGCGGGGAGGAAGTTGAAAGGATGAGGCAGATGCGGCCGGGAACACATGCCGTCGAGGAATGCGAAACGCAGTTCCAATCACAATCTTCACAAACGCGTTCCGGCTTCGGCGGCTTTCGACGCGGCGCGCTGCCGCGGCGACGCGGGGCGCGTTCCGGCCCCGCGGAACCTGCGCGCAACCTGCGCGTTCGCGCGCGACGCGCCGGAAATCGAGGGAGTTGAGCGTTGAGAGCTAAAACCGGGAAGCGCGGCCTTTAGGCCGCGGATTTGCGCGGATTCGCGCGGATAAAAGGTGCTCGCCTTGATACAGCGGATCGCGCGGAGTCAAGGAGCGCGGCGTTTACGCCGCGGTTCGC
>JABRWB010000046.1 GCA_039961635.1 bacterium | reverse complement strand
CCTCCAAATGTTGCGTTTGTCGCTCGCGCTTGTGATGCTGTTCACAGCATGCACGGGGAGCGATAAGAGGATGAACGCCGCGGCGGCACCGGAGGCGGCGATTACCGGCACGCAGGGGAGTTCAACCGCAGGCGGAAACGATTCAGTAAGCCGCACACCGGCGATCGATCCCGGAGGCGGTGGCGACGGAAGTGGAGGAAATGGAGGCGGCGAGGGCCTGGGCATGGGCGACGATCCGGATCCGGAAGTCCGCCCCGATCCCCCGCAGGGCAATTATGAATTAGTTCAATCCCTGGACCCATTTACCGCGGAGTACCGATGGCCCGATGGAACAGGGCTGGTTGGAAACGTATCGCAGGAGGACCTGAACGGCTTCATCCAGTACGGAGTAGAGTATTTCGACAATAAAGTCACTCCGACCGAAATGTGGCTCGATCCCGAAACGGAAGAGCCGACGGAAATAGTGCGGGACGAAGTTCTTGTATGGTTCGACCAATCGGTTGGCGAGCAAGACCTAAGGAGTATGTTCGACACCAACGACTTTGACGTCGTGTTTTCGTGGTTCGAGCCGGGCGGCATACACTCGAATTCCTATGCATCCTTTCAGTTGAATTTCGACAGGCATACTTACCCGACTGTGGACGATGCACTTTCGTTTTTGAGGTCGCTGAACTACACGCTGGAAGCCACACCAAATTTCTATAACCAGATGTCCTTGTGCATGGCCCCTCCGCTTGATTTGCTGTCGAGGCCAAGCACTTATTGGACGAACCCGCCTTATGTAAGCGGTGGGGATCGCACTTGGCTTCAGTATTCGCTTCATGCCTGGACATTCAATCTGAACAGACAAAACATCGTGGAGCAGTACGTTCCAGGCACCACAAGCACCAAGGTCGCTGTCATAGATACCGGTGTTCAGCGAGATCATCCGGATCTGCAAGGCGTTTTTACGCTTTATGGAGTGGATGCCTATGAAAGTAATTATGTCTATGGCAAGAATTACGGATGGTACCGCGAGACCGATAGTAATAAATTCCACGGAACCAAAGTAAGCGGCAGGATCGCCGCCCTGACCAACAATCAAGTTGGTGGAAGTTATTTGGGAGTATCCAGCTGCACGCCGGGCATCAAGTTGCTACCAATTTACACCAAAGGTCCGGCCGATTCATACAGCAAGGCGGTCCGGGCGCTTCGATTCCACTTTTCGATTATAAGCGGAGGTGCGTTGGAATCGAACGTCAAAGTTGTGAATATCAGCGCCAGTGGCGCGAAGGGGAAAAAATTTGCCGAATACGAAATAAACCGGGACATTCTGGTTCAGCATAGATTTTATGTGGCCAGCGCGGGAAATTTTGGTACATATGGAAAGTACTATCCCGCGGCAATGGAGGCAGTCATGGGTGTCACGGGAATGAAGGGGACGGTAATTCAATACAGCAACCAGCCGCCTTTGGAGGTGTTTGAGCAGCACCCTGAAACTAACTACTACAATACAGCCTTGTATCCGGTTAGCGCCTTCTACGATTTCTTGCTTTATCCTCCAACTGGGCAGCCGCTTGGATCGGATTACAGCACAACCACTAGTGGCCAGTATTCGCAATTTTTCGGCACATCAAGTGCCGCGCCGCAGGTCGCGGCATTGGCGGCAAGGCTATATGAGGAAAGGCCATTGGCAACCCGCGAGCAAGTCTGGAATCGCATTGTGTCAACTTTACGCGAGCCACGCGGCAGCATCGCCGGCATCGTGGATTACGAAGCCGCGCTGGAGGGTTGGTAAGCCATGAAAGCTCAATTGCAATCCTGTTTACGGTTTTGTGTCGTGCTGGCTGTCTTAAGCCCATTTCTGTTCGCGGGCGGCGGATGCGGCGGCAACGGCGGCGAGCAGCCTCCTTTCTGGCTCAGACCTCCGGCCAATTTTTATGGAGCCAAAGTGCTGCAAATGACGTTGCCGGAAACCGTCAGGCAAGGTGAGTCGCCCATAATCGAGGCAAAACTTCGAATGACCAAGACAATGGCTTCCTTGCTCCCGGAAAATGGTTACGCCATGCTTGTTCAGACGGAACCCGTTGAATTTCCTGCACCTCCGGGGCAAACATTGCTGTTTTTGGTATCCGTCTACTATTCGCGCCTTACCGACGAATCCAAAGATATCGAAGTTGATGCTTTGTTCCCCGGATATTTCCACGCTCCAACTGGAGATGAACTCCATTATAGGAGTTCGGACCCATTTGCTAAGAACCTGGCCCCAGGGAGATACAACGTGTACGCGCGCGTACCATCTGACTTGCCAGAGGACCTTTTTGGATTTTTCGGCTCATTTGAGGTGCTGCCAACGGAGTCGTAGGTTCTTGCTGTTTGTTCGACATTGAGGCTCTTGCCGTGGAAAGCAGTATGTGCGAAAAGAATTCGATTGCGATTCAACGACTGCGATTTGGCAGTTGAATCTTGCGATGTTGATATTCCGGACGCGGGCGGTTTTATCCCGCCCGCGTCCGGTAGCTGTGAAAGGAGGAAGTCATGTTTAGATTGATTATCTTGTTGGAATTGCTTTCGATGTTTGTCATCTTCGGATGCGGCCAGGACGGGGGGTTCGCGAGCCAACCGCCCAATGCTTCCGAATTCCAGGCGCCCGCGCCTGCCGGGGATTCAGCGAGCTCATCCGGGCCGGAGATTGAAAATGCATCCGCGCTAGATCCGGTGGCAGAATCCAATCTATCAGTGCTTTCCGAGGAACTGGAGCGGCAACTAAGCCGCGCCCCCGCGCCGCCCGTCCCCGAAAGCTTGGCCCTCGATTGGACGTACGACCCGGACGATTTCACCCTGACGTTCGATTACGAAAATCCGGGCGACTACAATCTGGACGGCGAGGTGTCGGTAGCCGATCTGACACCGCTCGCTTTGAATCTCGGGCACATTGTGGGCGACGGAATGGACGACGAAACCGATGCATGGTTGGACGGCGACGGGAATGGCGAGGTCGGCATATCGGACATTACGCCGATTGCTACCAGGTTCCAAAGCCGTTGTGCCGGATTCGCAATTTTTCACCACAATCCGGACGCGGAACCGCC
>JABRWB010000045.1 GCA_039961635.1 bacterium | reverse complement strand
CGCCGTTCGCTACGAGGATCAAGTGCCCTTGTGGTGCAGTATTTCACGGCAAGGAGTTGTTGGCCGGGCTTCAGTATTAGCCTAACCATTTCCGCTAAGTTCATCCACAAGTACTTCCGGCCAAACTTGTCCTTTATCCCGTGATAGAGATTAAAGCCGTCGATGTAAGCAATTACTCGAGTCATAGAAGCTCTCAGAATGACAGGCTGGGCGTCCAAAAAAATGTCCGAATTCGTGTCCAAATACTTGACAGTTTGCTCGGGCGATGGGTATTATATCAGTGACATCCCCCGGGTCTGCGGCCCGGGCCCGACGCTCTTCCGAAAGGGGGAGCGTCTCTCATTTTCAGTTTACTCGAACCGCCATCCACCAGAAGTTGACAATGCTGCCCTCCGCGCAGTAAAGTTCCTCCAAAGCCCCAGGGGCGCTGCATCCTTTGATGAGTGAGACAGGTTTGTATGTGGAACCGGTGACGCGCGGCTAAGCGCGCCATTGGTCTATTGTGCAACTCATTTTTGGAGAACCGGCATGAGGAAACTGGGGATTGCTGTTGCCATTGGGCTAGTTGCCACAATAGCCCTAACGACGTTCGCGCTAGCTGGCAGAACGGTTTACATCACAAAGACCGGCGCAAAGTACCACTTGGGCAGTTGTCGATACCTGAAAAAGTCCAAAATCGCTATCGACATCGACGACGCTGTTGCCCGCGGGTATTCGCCCTGTTCCGTGTGCAATCCCGGCTCCCCAGATAGCAGTTCCAAACCAAAGGATAACGCACCAGAAGAGCCAGCGACAGACGACACTCCCGATCTGGTCCCAATCGAGCTTTCGCGAGTGGTAGACGGCGACACGATCGAGGTCGAGTTCATGGGAGCTGTCGACAAGGTGCGCTACATCGGAATAGACACGCCGGAGATGCACTATCCGGACGGCCCGCCCGATCCCTGGGCCGTTGAAGCCACAAAATTCAATGAGAAGCTCCTTGAAGGGCGCAAGCTAACAATCGAGTTCGACGTGGACCGCCGCGACAAGTATGGCCGCATTCTCGGCTATGTTTGGGCCGAGGACAAGGACGGGAAGTTCATGGTCAACGCGCAGCTCGTCCGCTACGGCTACGCCGTGCTGCTCACGATCCCGCCAAACGTGAAGTACGTGGACCGCTTCAAGGCCGCGCAGGAAAAGGCGAAGGAAGAGAAGCTGAATCTGTGGAGCGACTAGTCAATGTTGATATGTTAATAACCTCGTGAAAATCTCGATTTAAGTTATATGTTAATATTTTCAACCGTAAGGTGGTATAGTATACCCGCGGGCATCGAGGTGCGAGCTTGAGTCCGCTGGTCGAATTGCTTCAACCGGGTGTTCATTCCATTTGGGTATGGCGTGGACTTAAACAACTGGCCAGCTGGTTCCAGGAGTTGAAAATCGGCAAAGCCATGCAGGAAGAGGTGCTTGGTCTTCTTGGTGAAATCAGCAAAAAGAACATAGACGAGCTAGCTCGGATAACCAAGAAGAAGTTCGAATTGAGCATGCAGGGAACCAATCCAAGGCTTTCGGACTTCAAGCACAAACGTAAGGAGCGCAATCTTCGCATTCTTTGTTTGGTTAGGAACTCCAACATTATTCTGCTGCATGCATTCGACAAAGATTCCAGAGAAACACCTTTAAGGGATAAGCGAAATGCAGAAAGAAGAGCCAAGCAACTCAATAGGCGAATTGAGGAGCATGGCAGCCTTGAAGCTATCGCTGCCCTTAAATTGGATGAGGAAGAAGAACAGGAAGATGAAGTTGTTGACCTAGGGGATGATCAAGAATGGGCCGCAGAGTAAAGTACAGCAAGGAGTATTTTGCCGAATTAGCCGAGAGTCCTCGGGGACGCGCCGCGGCAAAAACGCTGCAATTTATGCTCAAATGTGAGGAAGCTCTCCAGGCCAAGGGCATGAATTACAGCGATTTGGCGAAAGCGATGGGCGCAAGCTCAGCTTATATAAGCCAGCTCTTTGAAAAGAATCTGAATCCTACGCTGCTAACCCTGGAGCGATTGGCGAAAGCTTTGGATCTCAGCTTCGAGTTCGCGTTTTCTGAGTGCGATTCAGCTCTTGCATCGTACATAACGTCGACTTGTTGGCAAGGCAAGCATTATGGATCTGAGTATAAGCGCGTGTATTGTTCGATAGACATGCACGAGGTGAAAGATGAACGGGGACTCGAGCTTGTTAGCTTTGATAAAGCCGCTTAAATTCACTCTTTGGAATTACAGCCAGCTCTTCAGAAGCGTTCAGCAAGAGGACATCGCTGCTTCTGAACACGTTCCCGCCATAGATTACGCTATGTTCGTTTCGGAACAAGATGAAGCGGAGTATCAGGTTTCGTTGACGGTAAAGTATTCGGCAGCCGCCGCTGATTGCATAATTGAAATCATGCTCGGGATTTCAAGTTTTTTCAAGTTCCCTACAGATCTCGAAAGCGATAAAATCGACGAATTCCTGCATGGGAATTGCCTACCGATCACCTATAGCTTTTGCAGGGGATTGGTGGCAAATATGACAGGCATTTCACCGGTTGGCCCGATCTTGCTTCCATCGATTAATTTCCGCGAGCTGGAGAAAAGGAAAACCTTAGAAGAATTAAAAGCATTACAGGATCAATCGGAATAGATAATGCGCGCCGCCCTCTACGCCCGGATCTCCGGCCTCGAAGGCCAAGAGACATCCATTGAACACCAGGTCCAAATGTGCCGCGCCTGGGCACGCGAGCGTGGATACACGATCATCGATGCGATAACCGACCTTGACGTCAGCGGCACCACATTCGATCGTCCCGGCTGGAACCGCGTACTCGAACTCGCCCGCTCCCGGTCAATTGACGCTGTAATCGCCAAGGACAAGAGTCGGATAAGCCGCGACAACCTGTCCTTCTTTCCGATGCGCGACCAGATCCTGGCGCCGCTCGGCGTCACACTCCGGTTTGTTCACGAGCCGGAAATCGACCGGGGTACCGCGGCGGGCTGGATGCTCGACCAGATAGATATGCTGTTCGCCTCTTATTGGCCCGTGGTCTCCCGCGAGAAGGCGCACATTATGCGGCGCTCGAAGCTGGAACGCGGCCAATGGGCAGGTGGCGTTCTCCCGTTTGGAACGCGCCTAGACAGCCAGGGCGCTCTCGAGCGCGATCCGGAGACCTGGCCGCATGTGGATTTCATCTTCAACCGCTTCCTGGAATGCGGCGTTGTTTCGATGGTCGTTGCCGAGCTTGCCCGCGAGGGCGTAAAGCGCTCCGATACGACAATCGCCCGGATTCTCCGCAACCGCAACTATCTAGGTTTGCAGAACGCCTACGGCCGTGAGTGGCCGGGCGCAAACGGCTCGCTTGTAGATCCGGATCTCTTCGAACGTGTTCAGGAAATGCTCGAATCTCACGCCGGCGATCGGCCGAAGGGCCGAGGCCGTCGCAACTTCCCGCTCTCCGGATTGCTTTTCGACAAGGCTTCGGGGTTGCCGCTCGTCCCTTACCGGGCAAGCCGCAAAGGGCACCACTATGTCTACTACGCGATCCGGCCTTCGGAATTGCCGGAGCGCGATCGCAAGCGGGCGAAACAAGCGGCCGTCAAACACATCCGCGCGGAGCGGGCGGAGGAATTGATCCTTGGCGCAATAGCGGAGCTCGCTGGCGACAAAAAGATCCTGGCCTGGGAAGACGAGTTGCTCCAGGAGGCAACTCATGGCGCGGCCGAAGCCGAGAGCAGGCTTGCCTGGCTGGACGGGGAGATCGCCCGTTTCAGAGCGGGCCACGAAAAGCGGCTGTCTGCCGGATCGGATCCGGAGGTTTCGGCGGAGATCGCCCTGCACATCCAAGAGCTGCTAGAGAACAGGGAGGAATGGCTCGACATTCATTCCTTCAACCAGCTAATCCTGGCGCGAGGTCGCCAATTAAGCTTAGGACTGGCCGCGATTGCTGCAATAAGAGATATAAATCGGCCTCTGGCTGAATCCGTTTCGCAGAGGCAGTTGGCGCGCATCGTGAGGCAGATTTTTGTCTATCCTGGCGGCTTCGAGCTAGTATTGATGGGGCTTCCCGAAAGGCAAGGGAAGTCAGGTCTAGAGGCCGTTGGCGGAGAGGGTGGGATTCGAACCCACGAGACAGGATTCCCCGCCTGGCGGTTTTCAAGACCGCTGCCTTAAACCGCTCGGCCACCTCTCCGGAAGGCTCATTATACCGGCGGCGGCGGCGTTTCAATCCCAGGCAAGGGATTTCACGCCTCGACCATCACCTTGAATCCCCCCATGGCCATCCGCATCGGGTCGAACGGACAGGAATCCGGCGACGCCATGATCTTTTTCATACGCTTGTCCGCCATCACCGCGGCGTTCACCCTGTCCCTGTCTTTGCGCGACTTGTACACTACGAACGAAAAAACAACGGCCTCGCCTTCCTTCGCCTTGGCCAGCTTGGTGAACGAGAGAATCTTCATTTTTTTCACGTCCAGGTCATCGCCGACGCACTCGAAATATTCGAGCGCGCCGTGCTCCCGCCATATCTTGCCGCACTTGCGAGCCAGTTCCCTGTACTGCTTCAAGTTTGCATCCGGAACGACTATTACGAAACCGTCCACATATTTCATGGCAATCTCCTTGGAAGATTGAAATTTCCTTCCCCTTTGTGTCTTACCCGGCATACTTCACGATAGTCTGAATTAATTCGCCCGGTTGTCGATATGCCGGCTCCAGCCAGTGGGCCGCGTGCCGCAGCGCAGGTCATTCGATCTTGCGCGGCCTGCAATGCGCGCGCCGACCCGGCTCGATCATCCCGGCCAATTTGAGCACACGCAGATGTCTTGATATCGCGCGCTGGCTTTTATTGAACGGCTTCGCGAGCCGGCCGACAACCCCCCAGACGCGCGCCGGCAACGCGCCGCAACGAATTGTTTAAGCGGCGCCGGGGCGAGAGCCTTTGCCCTGAATCCGCGGTTTTTTCGCTGCAAATCCTGCGGCGATTGTATCCACGTCGTATCTAATCAACTTTTCGTATGTATCGAGTCCTTCAATCGCGCCGTACGCGTCCAGCATAAACACCGCGAGGCCGGATTGATCCGCGAGATACCTGGCCGATGTCTGCGGGAACTGTGGCTCCGAAAAAATCGCGCGGGCGCCCGCGTCTCCGGCACGGACCGCAAGCTCCTTGATTGCGTTCGCGTGCGGCTCGGAGCCCGGCACGCCGTCAAGCGAACCGGCAACTTCCAATCCATAATCGCGAAACAGGTAATAAAACGCGGGATGCAAAACAACCGCCGCCCTTCCCCTGTGGGGCGCGAGCTTTTTGGAGCACTCGTCTTCTAGTGCATCGAGCCGCTTTGCAAACGACGCGGCGTTGGAACGGTATAGGTCTTCGCCTTCCGGATCCAGTTTTACAAGCTCGTCCGCAAGCGCCGGCAACAGGGATTTAACCGTCTTGGGGGATGTCCAGCAATACGGATCTAGTGCCCCGGCCTTCGCCGAGGGTGTTCGTCCGATAGAAACCAGCTTGTCCGGAATTTTCAGACGCAATTCCCGCGGAACGAAATCAGCAAGCTTCACCTTGTTCTTCGCAGGCAATCGAGGCGCCCATACTTCCATTGAGTCGTCCACGTAAAAAAACGCTGTCGCCGCCTTCACGGTTTTCGAGAATTCCTTTTGCGGCTCGGCATCGTAAGGATAGGCGGTTGGCTGCAGCAGGCAAACAACATCGCACCTGTCTTCCGCAAGTTCGCGCAAGATCATCGCGACCGGCTGGATTGATGCAACATACAACGGCGCATCCTTCGCGCCACGGCCTGTCGCACCGCCGCCTTGCTCGCCGCTAGGACAGCCAAAAGCGAAAGCCAAAAGCGCGAAGCACTGCAAAATCCCGATTCGCAAGCCGGTTTTCATCGCCGAAATCATAACAGAGGATTGGACGTTGACTCCCGGCCGGCATTCGGCTGTTATCGCTTTCGCTTTCACCAAAGCCAAATCGCCGTCGGACGGCGTTGCTCTGCGTTATAATTCCCCGATGAAATACGCACGCGTCGAATTCGCCGGAGCATCCTATTCGGGACCGTATGATCCCGCAAAAAACACGATTTTCGCGCCCGCGGAAGCCGGAGCACCGCTTCCCGCATATCCGCTGACCGCGCCTTACAGGCAGCTTGCCTCGCCGGTCCAACCCGGAAAAATCGTCTGCATCGGCAGAAACTACAGGCAGCATGCCAGGGAAATGGGCGGGGAAGTGCCGCCGGAGCCGTTGTTTTTTCTCAAGGCGCCGAGTGCGGTCGTAGGCCCGAACGACGCCATTGTCATTCCTGCTATTTCAGGCGAGGTCCATTTCGAGGGCGAGCTTGCCATCGTCATAGGCGAAGAATGCCGCAGGATTTCCGAGGCCGAAGCAGCGGAGTTTATTTTCGGTTACACCATACTCAACGACGTGACCGCCCGCGATCTGCAAAAGTCGGACGGACAATGGTCGCGTGCCAAAAGCTTCGACACTTTTTGTCCCATCGGCCCTTGGGTGGACACTGAATTCGTGCCCGGCCACCAGCGGCTGATTACGCGCGTTAACGGCGAGATTCGCCAGGACTGCCCGCTATCCGATATGACATACAGCACGGGAAGGTTGATCGAGCATATTTCGCGCGTCATGACGCTTTTGCCGGGCGATGTGATCGCCACCGGAACTCCCGCCGGCGTGGGCAGGATAGTCGAGGGAGATGTAGTTGAAATTGAAATCGAAGGCTTGGGCAAACTATCCAATCCGGTGAAAGGAGAGGACTGAAGTTTGCGCGGAGAGCTGCTTATAGATCTAATTCACGAATTCTGGACGGACTCGGACGAGCACCTCGACATCAAGCGGAAGCAGCTCACTCAACTCAATCAGGAGTACATCGCGAAATATCCCGCGATTAAAAGCCAGGTCGAGCTGCTGAACCTGAACAGGACTTACATTGATTTGCTGTGTATTTATCTATTTTATCCAAGCTATCAGCGTCATTTCCAAGGAATCCCGATCGAGTACGAGAGGAAAATTTTGACCGTAATTTCTGACACCATAAGCCACGGCAAACAGCTTAGAAAGTCGCTGTCCGGCGTGGATGAGATCAAGTTCATCTTCGCCCACAAGAGGACGATAGAATTTTTGCACGAGATCTTCAGCCACTACTACCAACGATACCCTCCGTCCGAAGGGCTGCTGATTAAGTGGCTGATCATCAACCGCGACTTCGCGGCGCAAAAGCACTGGTACAACCCGGAGCTCAGAAACCTTCTGCGCTATAGAGAGCGCTCGCTTGCAACGCTTTCGATGTCCGAATTCAGAAGGATAATCGAATCGAGGCCGGGCAACATTTCGCTGGAAACCGAAGCGGTTTTTTTGAACGACATTTACAACATAGCGCTGGATCCCGAGGCACCTTCGCCTGAAAGCACATGGGAGTTCGTGAAACCGGTGCCGGCGCCGGTGCAGGACGCGATGGCCGCGGAGATGGGCCTCGAAATCGTCGAGCTTCAAAGCGAAATCGTGGACATAACCACCTTTAAAAGCTTTCCGCTTTACTATTTGAAAAAGCACCGGATTATTCCGCTGCGCATCGAAAAACACAGGCTTGTAGTGGCCGTGGTGGATCCGAGAATCACCGAGGAACTGGAAGAGTTGAAGCAAACAAGCGGGCTTACGCCTTTGGTTAAACTAATAAGAGAAACCGATTTTTACCGGATTTTTCATAACCTGGTTAACCATTTCCTTAAATTCTAAGCCTTCCTGGATTTCCCCGTGCTTTTATCGCGTTAAAGGCGGGCATCAATCACACAACAAAAAAGCGGCCCCCGCCGTAACGGCGGGCGGCAGGCAAAGCCGCCTCCCCGCAACGGCAAGGGCCATGGCTTTTTCAATCTTCCGTCCACGAATGACGGGAATTCACCCGTCTTCCGATGATGGCCGGGTAATGGCAACTTGGCCGAATTATTCTCCGCCTTCCTCGTCCATTCCCGCATCGCCGCCGGTATCACCGCCGGTGTCGGCCGGGGCATCGGTTGCGCCGCCGCCGCCGCCCGCCGGTGTGACCGTGTTCTCAGGCAAATCGCCTGCTTCCGGCTGGCTCTTGGGGCAACCGGAAACCGCGAACAGATAAAAGAACGCGAGCAACACCACCAAAAACGTTGACAGAATCCTTCTCATTTCACCTCTCCACGCAGAATAGGTTTTACTAAGCCCCATTGGGGCACAGCCCGGCGGCCGCCGAGCCGAACAACATTTTACCACCTTCTTGGACGCGATTCGCCGCGGTCGCCGCCCCTGGGACGATCGCCGCGGTCGCCCCTGCCTCCGCCCCTCGGCGGGCCGCCGCCACCCTGCTTGCGCGGATGGCGCTCCCTGCTCACCGTCACGTCCGTGCGCACCAGGTCAATTTTGCCGCTGTCGTCAATGAACTTGACTCTTACAGGAACGATATCGCCCATTGACAGCTCTTCCTCAACCCGCTCCAATCGTCTGTCGGCAATCTGGCTTATGTGCAGCAAGCCGTCGTTGCCCGGAGTGAGTTCGATGAACGCGCCGAACTCGGTAATCCGCACAACTTTGCCGTTGAACTCCATTCCTTCTTCGATGTCGGTTGTCATTGCCCTGATCGTGTCAACCGCAGCTTTTACCTTGGCCCTGTCCTTTCCAAGGACGAAAACCAAGCCGTCTTCGCTGATATCGATTTGGGCCTCGTAATCGGCGCAAAGCTTCTTGATCGTTTTTCCGGAAGGACCGATCACCGCGCCGATTTTGTCCACATCTATTCTGATGACGTCAAGCACCGGAATGTAAGGAGACAGCTCTTCGGCAGACTTGGGACGGTCTATCACTTTGCGCATTTCGCCCAGTATATGCAGCCTGCCCTGCCTGGCCTCCTCAAGCGTGGCCTTGATCATTTCGAGCGTCAGCCCTTCGATTTTGACGTCCAGCTGGATGGCGGTTATGCCGCGATCCGTTCCGGCCACCTTGAAATCCATATCGCCGTTGAAATCCTCGAAACCGGAAAGATCGCGCAGCAGCAGCCATTTTTCGCCTTCCGTTATGAGTCCTATGCTTATGCCGGCCACCATCGTCTTCAGCGGCACGCCGGCATCCAGCAGCGCCATCGTGCTTCCGCAAACGCTTGCCATGGAAGACGACGCGTTGGATTCCACGACCTCGGAAACGACCCGTATGCTGTACGGGTACTCCTCTTCGTCGGGAATCATCCGCACAAGCGCCTTTTCAGCCAGCGCGCCGTGTCCGATATCGCGCCTGCCGGGGCCGCGCAAAGGCTTCACTTCGCCGACCGAAAACGGCGGGAAATTGTAATGATGCATATAGCGCTTGAAATCGTCGAATTCCATTATGTCGATTTTCTGCTGATCCGCGTAGGTGCCCAACGTGACGCAGCTGATTACCTGGGTTTGACCGCGCTTGAACATCGCGCTGCCATGAACTCGCGGAAGGAAATGCACTTCGGCCTCGATCGGGCGGACATCCCCCGGCGATCGTCCGTCCACTCGAATGCCTTTATCAAACGTGAACTTGCGTGCGTATTCCTTTATCAGCTTCTTCAATTCTTCCTCAACGGGCGGCTCCGGCTCGCCTTCCGGAACGGCGAACTGCGCGCGGCATTCCTCCACCAATGCGTCTATGCCTTCCCAAAGATCCACTTTGCCGTCCGCCGGAATTATCTCCGCGATTTTCGGTGAAGCGAATTTTTTCAACTCCGCGCGGAAATCGGCGAAAGCGTCTTCAGCCTCGGGCAATTCCCACTTCGGCTTGCCGATCTCGCTGCGAATCCTTTCGAAATGGGCGACGATGCCCGCAATCTCCCTGTGGGCAAGCTCCAATCCCTCGGCAAGCAACTTTTCGGAAACCTCGCTTGCCTCCGTCTCAATCATGTTTATCCGGTCGGCGGTGCCCGCGACCAGCAAATCCAGCGGACTGTCCTTGAGCTGGCTCTGTGTGGGATTAACGACAAGCGAGCCGTCCACAACTCCTATTCTCACCGCGGCAACCGGCTTGTCGTAAGGGATGTCGCTTATGTGCAGCGCAAGACTCGCCCCGTTGATCGCCGCAACGTCCGCCGTGTGCTCGCTGTCGGCGGAAAGTGCGGTAACCACCACTTGAACGTCGTTCCGCATGTGTTCCGGAAACCGCGGGCGAATCGGCCTGTCAATCATCCTGCTGGTCAAAACCGCCTTCTCGCTGGGTCTGCCTTCCCTTTTGATGAAACCGCCCGGGAATTTGCCCGCGGCGTACATACGCTCTTCGTAATCGCACATAAGGGGAAAGAAGTCTATTCCCTCCCGTTGTTTTTTGCTCATCGTGACGCAGCACAAAAGCACCACGTCGCCGTAACGAACGATAAGCGCGGCGTTCGCCTGGGCGGCGACATGTCCCGTTTCGAACCTGAACGACGACCGGCCGACCGGAACGTCAAAGCAATGCTTGGCCAATTTAGGCTCCTCTGAATTAAACCGTATTTTTGGTCGAGGTTTGCTTGGCCCGGTTTGAGGCCGCGCGAAAAACCTATTTTCTCAGCCCAAGCCTGTTTAAAAGCCGCTGATAGCCGGGAAAATCCCGGCGGGCCAGATAGTTTAGCAGGCGGCGGCGGCGGCCCACGAGCAGAATCAGGCCGCGCCTGCTGTGATTATCCTTTTTATGAACCTTCAAATGCTCTGTGAGCTGATTGATGCGGCTCGTCAGGACCGCGATTTGCACTTCGGCAGATCCGGTGTCTCCTTCGCAAATCGCGTAATCCTTGATTATGAAAGTTTTTTCCGCTTGGGTAAGCGTCATACGGCAACCTCCGCCCAAACTCCGGGCGACCTTAAAAGAAAGGGAATTATACATACACGATATCGGCAAGTCAATATCGTCTCGGCGTCCCGCAATTTAAAAAAATAAATTAAAAAACCCCGGGGCCGAAGCCCCGGGGTTTCGATCAGCCAAAGTCAAGCCGATACTTCAGGCTTTACGGAATGGAATTCCCGTTCATCCTGTAAAGCGCGTTGTGGAGGAATTTCCTCCGCTCGCTTTGGTTACGAGTTTCCCAGTTGCCTACCGCAACCAAAAGGTGCGTGTTGTTTGTGGTGGTTGGATCGCGGTACATCCACGCCGACGAGTAGCCGGTGTAGATGCTGTTCCAGTAAGGATACGCGCCGGGAGTCCAGGTCGCCGCGATGGTTCCCCAGTTCTGGCCGCCGGGCTTCTGATACAGCGGGTAGATGTATATGTAGCCGAGGTAGTTGGTGCTCGTGTTGCCCCACGGTATACCGTAGCAGAGTCCGGCCGGGCCGTCGCCCGCGCCGGTGCCGGCGCCGTTCGGCCAGTAGTACGGAGAGAGCCACGGGATGTAGGTCGGGGTACCGTACGAGTAGGAGGTCGTGAAGAGCGAAGGATAGTAGTAATAACCGTATGGATCGTCCTGACCCATGCAGTGCTCGTAGAAGCTGACCTGATTGGACGTCAGGCTGGAAGTTGCGGCGTACAGGTACGGAGCAACCGTAATCACATTGTGGCGAGCCGGCCCGGGCAACGTCATATAACCGTGTATCTTCTGTGCATCCGCATCCGAGATGGGCAGCGAGCCGTAGGGGCAAACCCAGATAACCACAGGATAGGCGCTCATCTGGGCCAGAGTCACGGTGGAGGAACTTACAACCGTACCCTGCTTGCCCATTTGCGCCAATAGATCCGAAGCAATGGTGTTCGCCTGCGTTGTTGCGCCGTCATTCACCACAAGATATCCAGACAGAACGGTCAGGCTGTCCGTCCAGGTGTAGATGTCGAATCCGGGCAGCGGGCCGCCGGTGTCGGTCACCCTAACCGCCGGATCCATATTGGTTCCGCCGTCCGTCA
>JABRWB010000044.1 GCA_039961635.1 bacterium | reverse complement strand
CCGTCATCCCTGGCGGCGTTGCCGCCGCGCGATTTGTTTGTTGCGCCGAGACCTTCCGGCTGGAGGGATTATACCCGAAAATCACCCTGTCAACAAGTTTCGGGGATTAATTTAAAAAATATATCCTTGATACAATATTCACAAGGCGGATGATTGCATCCGCTTTCGGGAATCAGCCCCGAATCCGCGGCGTGAACGCCGCTCCCTTTATTGGGTTGCCGGACGGCCCGCGGCGTGAACGCCGCGCTTCTCGAACCCGATTGGGATTGACAATCGGGGCGGCGCCCCCTAGTAAATAATCGCCCTTGCGATAAGAAACGCGATTATCGTGACGGCCGCGGAGAACGGGATCGTCCAAAGCCAGCTCATCACGATGGACTTGACCGCTTTCATATTGAGGGCGCCGATGCCGCGAGCGAATCCGACGCCGACGATCGCGCCCACGATGCAGTGCGTCGTCGAGACGGGCAGGCCCAGCTTGCTGCTGATGAGCACCGTCGTGGCGCAGCCGAACTCCGCCGCGAATCCGCGGCTGGGGCGCAGGCTCAGAAGCCCCTGGCCGACGGTTTTTATCACGTGCCGCCCGTACGTCGCGAGGCCGATGACGATTCCGACTCCGCCCAGCACCAAGAGCCATGGCGAAACCGGAACCGTTTCGCTTATCGAGCCCTTGCGCGCGATTTCCACGACCGCGGCCACCGGGCCGACCGCATTCGCCACGTCGTTCGCGCCGTGCGCGAACGCGACATAGCACGCCGTCATCACCTGCAGAACGGCGAACACTTTTTCCGTGGCGCGCATCCGCGCGGTGAACGTCGCCGCGTTCGCTTCGTTCATCCTGCCGACGAGAATTTTCGCGGCGAACCCTGCCGCGATTCCAACCGCGAGCGAAATTAACAGCGCATTCCCGATGGGCATATCGAGGTGCAGGTTCGCGAGACCCTTGTAAATAATCGAAAGCGAAAGGATGAATCCGACCAAGAAAACGAGGTAAGGCGCGATGCGCTTGATCGCGCGAACCGGATTTTCGGTCGCGATCACGCGGCGCAAAAGAAACCAGAACAAAAAGAAACTAATCAGAGCGCCAAGAAGCGGGCTGATAATCCAGCTCGCGAAAATTTCCAGAGACTTGTGCCAGTTGACCGCGCCGAAGCCGCCCGCGACGACGCCGAATCCCAGGATCGCGCCGACGATGCTGTGCGAGGTGGATACCGGCAATCCGAGCCTGGAAGCGAAGTGCAGCCAAACCGCGGCGCCGAACAGCGCTGCCAGCATTCCCAGCACGAGTATGTCGAGGTCGGGGATCGCGTCAAGGCTGATAATGTTTTTCGAAACCGTTTTCGTCACGTGCCCGCCGACCAGCACCGCGCCGAGGAAATCGAAAATCCCCGCGAGGATTATCGCGTTGCGGTAGCTGAGCGCGTGGCTGCCCACCGACGTGCCCATCGCGTTCGCCACGTCGTTCGCGCCCACGCTCCAGGCCATGTACAACCCGAATACGGCGGCCGCGACGATTATCCAGGTTTCGACCATCTCCCCTTTGCTCCCGTCCTACACTGCAAGCATCAGCCGAATCGTTTTGGACAGCCCTTCGCAGCGGTCCGCGATGTCCGACATTTCGCCGATAATTTTCATCCACATCACTATCGCGATCGGGCTTTCCTTTCCTTCGAGAGCGAGAAGCGCCTGCGTCGCCTTGAACGCGCGCTTGTCGGTCTCCCACTCGCAGGTGTTCACCTTGTCTATGAGCGCGATGAATTCGTCCGCCTTGGGGCCGTGAAAGCCGGCGGCAATCAGATCGTCGAGATTTTCGATCATCTCCTTGCAATAGCCGAAGGTTTCATGCGCACGCGTCCAGACCGCGCGGATCGCCTCCTCAAGCCCTTCCGGCATCGCCATTTCGCGCAGCGTGAACAGCGCGGCAAGATCCTCCACGTCGTCGGGAATCCCGTCTATTTCGTGCAAAAGCTTCAGGAAGTCCTTGCGGTCGAACGGCAGGAACAACGACTTGGGCAGGTTGGCGCGTATCTCGTCTTTGAGAAGGTCTATCTGGTGCTCGTCGTGCATGATCCCCTTGGCGATTTCCTTGGTGCCGGCGGCGTCGCCCCGCGCGACCGCGTCAAGAAGCCCCGGTACCGCCTCCATCACCTTCTCGATCTCGGCCATCATCTCGTGCAGCGGGCCGAGCGGCGAGCGCGAAAAAATCGCGAGTATGTTCCTCATGAATTCCTCCGCCCGGAATCAATCATACGGGCGTGCGAGCTTATCACGGGGAGTCGGTTACGGCAATGTCATTCCGCGCGTCAGGCGCTAAAATGCGCTATTGACTCCGATTCACAAGGTTGGAGGGCTCATCCGCCGGGAATCAGCCGACGGTAATTCCGTAGTTGCTGCCAATCGCAAACAAGTCCAGTTCGTCAACCACGCCGTCGCGGTTGGTGTCGGTGCGGCCCGCGTAGCGCGCCTCGCCTATGCGCGCGCCGAACAACCGGACGACCTCGTCCACGTCCGCGTCGTTCACGACGCCGTCGCCGTTCGCATCTCCGGACACCGCCTCGGACGCGCCCCCAAGCGCGGCCGCGAAATCCACGCGCCCGAATCCGTAAATCTCGTCTCTTCCCGCGAGGCCCAAATCCACCGCAGATTCCTGCATGAGCGTGCGGATTTCCGCGTTCGAAACGTCGGGATCGAGGCTCTTGATAAGCGCGGCGAGTCCCGCGACCAGTGGGCTGGCGCCGCTTGTGCCCGTGAACGAGTTGTTTCCGATTTGCGTGTAGGCGCCGCCCTTTCCGGTCGTGACAAGCGCGGTTCCAGGCGCGCAAAGCTCGACTTCCGGCCCCTGCTTGGAGTAATCCGCAATCGTTTCTTCGATTGGGGGAGTTCCCGCTTCCGGATAGCGGCTGGGGAAAACCGTCGTCGCGCCCACCGCGATGCATTCGTCTATCGCCGCCGGCCAGTCTATCGCGCCGCCCGCCGCGCCCGCGCCCACGTTGCCGCCCGCGGCGACCAGCACCAGCCCGGCATTCCAGGCCGCGCGCACCGCGTCGCGTTCGGTATTTCCGCCCGGCGCACCGCCGAAGCTCATGTTGATTACGTCCGCGCCGTTGTCCACCGCGTACGCGATGGCCTCTATTTCCGCGGAAAGCTTGATCGTGAAATCCGTGCCCACTCGCAAAATCATCAGCTTGACGCCGCGCTCGCCCGCGACGCCGCGCCCGCCCGCGGCGCCCATCACTCCGACCGCGTTGTTGCCGCGCGCCCCCACAAGCCCCGCGGTCGACGTGCCGTGGAAGCCGGAGAATTCGTCGTCGTCCTTCGGATCGCTGTCCCCGAAGTAGAAGTCGTATCCGATTATGTCGTCCTTGTATCCGTTTCCGTCGTCGTCGGTATTGTTGGCGGCGATTTCGCCGGGGTTTTGCCAAAACTGCGTGACCAAATCTTCGTGCGAGGTGTCCACGCCCGTGTCGATTACCGCCACCACGACGGATTCGGAGCCGGTTGTCTTATCCCAGGCTTCCTCCGCGTTCATAATCTCGTAAAAGTACTGCCGGTCGGGAGTGATAGCGCCGGCGGGACGGTTGTTCAGGTATTTCGGATCGTTGGGGACGAAGCTTGGCCGGCGCACCACGTCCGGCCAAACGTCGAGAACGTTCGGATCGCTTAACAGCTCGCCGTAGGCTTCGCCCAGCGGCTTATCCGGGGCAACCTTGACAAGCGTGAATCCGAAGGGGAATTTTCTTCCGGGGGAAACCGTTTTGACCGCGCTGATTCCGCGGTCCGGGCCGATTGCGCTCGCAGTCCGCGCCCCGTCCCTGAACCTGACGATCAGCCCGCGGTCAACCACATCGGCATCTGAAATGCCGGACGGCAGCCGGAATACCTGCGGCCCGGCGGTCGAATCGTGCGACGGCGAGGCCGCAACCAGAAAAACAGCCGCCGCAAAAGCGGTCGAAACCATGATCAATCTCGAAAATAACGCCACCTGGATACCTCTTGTTGCGAAGTGCAGAACATTATACCCCGCGCGCGCCGCGATGCGTTCCGAAGATGGAAAAACGCTTTCGACAGGCTAAAATTACACGACTTGAATTCCGATCCAAAACCGCCCGCAAAGTTCGGTGAAAACGCGTTTTTCGACGTGAGCGCGCTCTTCGGCGTTCCGATCGCCGCGCTTTTCGTGCCGAGGCTCGTTCGCACCGACATCACTCCCGCGAGCATCACGCTTTTCTCGATGCTCGCGGGGTTTCTTGCAGCCGGACTCATCGCGCTGGGGCTGCCCTGGCCATGGCGGTTTTTCCCGTTTTTCTTTTACCATATGAAAAACGTACTTGACAGCGCGGACGGCGCGCTCGCCCGCGCGCGCGGCCGTATGGATCGGCTTGGACGCTTCCTGGACAGCGTGACGGATTTCCTGGTGGGGCTGGCCGTGTTTCTTTCGATGGCCGCGGCGGTTGTGGTGGAAGGCGGCTCGTCGCTGCTTTATCTTCTATCGCTCTGCGCCTTTCTTTCGAGCACCTTCTCGACCAGTTACTACGTGTTTTACACCATCAGATTCGCCGAGGCGGTGGGAGCGCCCACCGCCAGCCGATCGGACGAGACGCCGACGGAAGAGGACGAGCGCGAGTACCGCGATCCGAAAACGCAGGAGGCGTACAGATTCGTCTACGCTCTTTTCCGCATTTTCTATCTATGGCAGGACAGGCTGGCGAAGAAGCTGGACGACGCGGTTTTCGAGCGCATAATTCATCTGCGCTCGCGCGACGGCTTCATTTCGAAAGGCCGCTATGAAATCCGCGGTTATTACACCGACAAAAAACTGCTGTTTCTTACGAGTTTTGTAGGATTGGGCTGCCATATTTTTTTCGGCTCGGTTGCGATACTTTTCGAATGGTACGTTTCATATTTTCTTTTCACGATCGCTTGGTCGTTCGCCTGGATTGTCATTCTTGTCAGGCTGAGGTACAGGCGCTTTCTGACGGCGCCGATTTACATCGAGGAGTTGGAAGGGGAAGCGGAAGGGGAAGTTGCATAGTTGTTTATTTCATCAGGTTTTCGGTTGATTTGAATATGTGCAGCCGAGGTGACTTGTCTAAATCGCTTAAGGCCGTATTATTGGCTTGACTAGGCAACTAATTGACTGGACAACCAAATGACTTTGTTTTCGCGCCAACAAAAAAAGCACGCGGAATTCAGCGCCGCTTCTGAATTGCCATAACAACGCGGTTTCGGCCCGAATGCTTGTTGATGGTACGATATCCCCCCATTTGTTGTCACGGAGCATGCGATGCCGAGAATCGAGCCTTTGCCGCTGAAAACCGAAGACGCGGAGGTGCGCGCCGTTTTCGACGACTTCCTGCGCGAGCGGGGAAACGTGCCCAACCTCTTTCGCACGTTCGCACGCAGGCTGGAGATGATGACCACCTCGTTCGCGCATTTTCGAGCGGTCACCTACACGGGCACGGTGCCCGTGGAGGAAAAGGAGCTGGCGGCCGTGCGCACTTCGCAGATAAACTCCTGCCGCTACTGCATGGCGTCGCACATAATGCTTGCGAAGAAATTCGGGATGAGCCGCGAAAAGTTCGAGCGCCTTGGGCTGCTGGATGCGAGCGCGGCCGCGACCGAAGCAATCGGGGACGGCGCGCCGTCGCTGGCGGAGGTGCTTGGACCGGAGGGCGATACGGTCTGGAGCGCGCGCGAGCGGGCGGTGCTCAAGATCGCGGACGCGCTTACCCGCAACGCCGCGGGGCTGCCTGACGAAATCTGGAACGAGGCGCGCGCGGTGTACGCTGAGGAAGAAGTAATGGAAATAATCGCGATTGTCTGCCAGTTCAACTATTACAACCGGTTCGCGAACGCGCTTGAAATCGAGATAACGAAATGAGAATACCCGGCGGCGACATCCGAATTCGGTCGCACGCGTCGCCGATTACGCGCCGGACATTGCAAGCTCCGGGCCGATCATCGCCGCAGCCATCAAAAGGACAATAACGGGCAGCGCGAGGCCGATTATCACTATTGCTCCGAACGCGGCGCGCGCGGGCGCGCGTGCGGGATGGCCGGCGGGAATCCGCGCCGTGACCGAGGCGAGCGCGGCGGCGGACGCCTGGGCCAGCACCGCGGCGATCCCGGCGAGCGAAAGCGGCACGGCGATAATCACGTCCGCCACGGAAAGCGCCGCGGCCGCGAGCAGGCAAATCTCCCCTGCCCATGCCGCCTTGTAAAGGGCAAGCACGGCCATGCGCAGCGCAATTCCCCGCGGTTCTTCCGCATCGCTTGCGTTGGTTTCGGATTCGGGCACGGCGGCGCGCAGAAGCCGCGTGCCCGCCCAGTGCCATACGCACGCGCAAAGGACGACAAGCGAAAGCACGGCGAGATTGAACATTGTCGGCACAGCCGGATTTTAACACCGGGCGGCCGGCGTCGGGCGACGACCGCGCGCGGAGGGATTTCGCCATATAATGCGGATGGCTTTGGAAACAAACGGAAAAAACGGCAAAGGCCTGCTGTGGTTCGTCGCCGGATTCGCGCTTGCGCTGATCCTGGCGGGGACGCTGGCGGCGGGAGGCGCGCTGTCGCGGATGCAGGCGGAGCGCGCGGCCGCCCGCGCGCGCGCGCCCCGGCCTTCCATCGGAGTGGACCTGTCGAAATACAAGGTCACGCTTTTTCCGAAGTTTCCGCTGTCGTACGCGTCAGCGTTGCGCTCGCTTTCGAAGTGCGAATATTTCCCAACGATTGACGAAGCTAGTTTCATCGGAGAGGGAGGAATAAGCGTCACGCTTTGGGGCATAACCGAGGACGCGACGATGGACTACGTTCGCATCGAGAGTCCGGACAACCGCCGCCCGCCGCAGTCCAAATTCACGCCCATCGGCCTGCCGGTCTCGGAAATCGGGATGCCGGACGGCGTCGTCAAGCGCACGCCGCGCGACGCGGGACGCAAGCTGAAAGGCTCGCCGACAACCTATTCATGGATCGAAAATATCGGGGGGGTCGAGGACGCGTTTTACTTCGTTTATGCGAACGACGCGGGAAAGTGCGTCGGATTCCGGGTCACCGTGCTGCCGCGGGAGGCGCCCCGGCCGGAGCCGGCCGAGACGGAACCGGCGCCGCCCGCCCGGCCCACGGTGTCGGGATTCCTGGAGCGCGTCTTGCCGGGCAAGCAGCCATAAGTCGCCTTTAAAATCGCGCCGATAGCCGGGAAGCGCTGCCGGGACTCCGCCCCTTTGGGAATGCACCGGCTTGCCGACGCGGAATTGAATGTGCGGAAGGGCGAGGGGGAATCCGGAGATGCGTGACTCCGCCGCCGATAACCGGAAAGCGCGGCCTTGAGGCCGCGGATTTGCGCGGATTCGCGCGGATAAAAGGTGCTCGCCTTGATACAGCGGATCGCGCGGAGTCAAGGAGCGCGGCGTTTACGCCGCGGTTCGC
>JABRWB010000043.1 GCA_039961635.1 bacterium | reverse complement strand
TCCGGTCGTCCCTCGCTTACAAGCTGGAGGTATACAAAATGGCATCATCGTTCATGCCGGCGCTCAACCGCCGCCGGGGTTTTGCGTACTCATGCGTTTTCGTTTTGCTCCTTTCCCTGGCGGTTTTATCCTGCGGCAGGTCCGGCGGCAGGCCCGCGCCCTCGCCGTCCCCGGATGCGGCTCCGCCCGCCTCGTCTCCCGTCGAAATCGCGCGGGATTTGGGAATCCCCGATGCGGAAGATTTATCGCGCAAGGATGCGAAGCTCGCCGCGATGGACTACGACACGCGGCTGGACCGGCTGACGGATCGGTTCTTCGAGGAGATAATGCGCATATACGGCACGCCGGAAAAGGGGAAGGTCAGGCTCCCCGCTTCTCTCGCCCGCGATCCGTACTTTGCCAATTCGGAGAGGTTCGATTTATCGCCGGTTTCCACCGCATATGCGGGGGGGGAGCGTATGGCCTCGATTGCGCCGAGAGAGGGATTCGGAATCGTAAGCGATCTGGCCGCGTCAGCCGCGGCGGAGACGGGGAAGATATCGCTCTCGTGGACTTACGCAAACAAGGGCGACTACAACCAGGACGGCGAAGTGGGGATATCCGACGTTACGCCGATAGCTCTCAACTTCGGCGCATTGACTAACGACGGAACGAACGACGATGCCGAGCGCGTCGTTGACGGCTCCGGCAGCGGCGAGGTGTGGATTGACGACGTGACCCCCATCGCGCTGAATTATCTCGCGATGGTGCAGAGCTACACAATCGAATTCCTCCCCCCCGGCGATACCGTCTGGCAGAGCGTCCCGACCGAAAGCCGAGTCATGTTCGCAAGCGCAACGCTTCCGCCCTCCGGCGGATTCAAGACTTTCAGCGTCACGCTCGGCGACGGGGAGGGGGGAGTGCTTCCGCCCGTTCTCGACGGGACGAAATTCCGCGTCGCGCCGCTCGATTCGCTTGGCGCGCAGGGCGAATACTCGAACGAAGCAATATTCAATACCGGAACCGGCAACGTCCCGCCCGTGGCGCGCGGCAGCGCGACTCCGGAGCAGGGAACCGCGCCGCTGACCGTGACATTTGAAGGCGATGCAAGTTACGACACTGACGGCCAAATTGTCAAATACGAATGGGATTTTTTTGGAACCGGGGATTTTGCGGACTACACCGGCACCTTTGGCATTGCATTTGCCGATTATTCGTCGCCCGGTCGCTACAACGCGGTTCTGCGCGTAACGGACGATGGCGGAGCAATCGGCCAGAAAATCTTCTCCATATTTGTTAACGCGCCTGGCGGCATCGCCCCGATTATCAGCGCGACGGCTTCTCCGGACGAAGGCGAGGCGCCCTTCACGGCCAACTTCGTCATCGGAGCAACCGACATTGACGGTACAATCGTCTCGTACGAATGGGACTTTGGAGACGGCATATTCCGGGACTTCACACCCACCAAGGGCGCGGCGTCCCGGCTGTTCACGCAGAGCAACGTGGGAAGCTTCAACTGCATCGCCCGCGTCACCGACAACTCGTTTATGTCCGCCACGCGAAGCGTCAGCGTCCGCGTTTATCCACCCGGAGGCGGTCCGGTGGAGCAATGGCCCCCGAAGGCGGAAGCCAGGGCATGGCCGAATATCGGCGACGCGCCGCTTGAGGTTGCGCTGGGATGCAACCTTTCGTACGATCCCGACGGGGAAATCGTAAGCTATGAATGGGATTTCGACGGAAATGGCACATTCGACTGGCAGTCCTCCGTTCCGACAAACCTGACCCGCACATACGAGGCGGGCTACTGGCGAGCGAAACTGCGGGTAGTTGACGACACCGGACTGTGGAATGAAAGCACCGTCACGATTGTCGCCGATTCGCCGAACCTTTACTGGCAGAAGCAAACGGTGCAGGAGATATACAAGGGCAGCGGGTTTGACGTCAGCACCCTTCTTAAAAATTGGGGCTTGGGGATGGAAGTTGCGGTATCTCCGGCAACCGGTGAGATTTGCGTGATTTATCGGGTGACAGATGTGAGTTTTCCATACAGCGAGCACAGGGAACGAATCAGGCTGGCGTGGAAGCAAATTTCCGCCGGCCAGCCATGGCGGTTTGAGGATTTTTACATTGACGTACCGGAAAATCAGTATGGAATGCCAACACGCCCGATATTTCAGGCGGATGGCACGTTGCTGTTTGGAAGTTATATCGAATCGTCCAGCCCATGGAATCAGGCAATAATCGTCAAGAGAACCCCGGAAGGGGAGTTTGAAACCGTATACGCTGGCGGATTCATGAACGACATCTATTACCAAAGCGGCTGGCTCGCCGCAAGCGATTCGGGCAAAATCGCATTCATCTATCGGAATGGCAGCGATGGCGACGAATACAACCTTGCGGAGCTTGAAGGCACAGCCGTAAGTCAAAGCAACCCGTTCGCATCCTCGCCCGCAGCAATGATTCGATGCTACGGAATCGAATACCGCGGCGACGAGCCGATTTTGCTCGCGGACGAGGACCGAAACCTTTGCTTCTATTCCCGTCCGGAAGCCGAATTCCTGCGCGAGGTTGTAATCATTCAAAGTGGAGATGATTCTTTGCTTACATACGTGAACGATACTCCTGGAATCCACATCCGGCCTGCCTCGGAATTGCTTAGAAGGTATTTCTTGGAGGGAAATTCATGGAAGGCGCATAATCTGGCGCTTAACGAGGGCGATAACTTACAGAGTCCGATGCGCGTAGCTGAGCTAGGGCAGAATTGGTGCTACCTTGCGCCCTGGAGCGCGCCGGACGGCCTAAAGCCTGCTTTTTTGTTCGATTACGGAGGCGGCTACCTGCTTGAGGCGGTGGATTCAAACATGGCGGACTTCGAAATCTTCGCCATAGCGGCTTCGGAAGACAAAATATACGTTGCGGGAGGAAACAGCGTCGACCTGAGGGTTGTCCTTTGCACGCGCGACGCTCCTTTGTAGGTTGTGAAAAGTTGTTAAACGTTGTAATGAATTATGTGGAAGCTTGATTTTACGGTTTTCGGAGTTTTAATTGCGATGTTTGTCCCTTCCAACCTGGAAAGAAGGAGGTGATTCTAATGGCAGTGGCAAATTGGCAGACAAGCGGCCTGACCGACATTCAGCCGGCGGACGCGAACAAAAACATCATCCCGAACTCCACCGGCAGGTGCGGTACCGTGGCAAGTCCATGGGACGCGGGTCATCTCGATCAGATCACGGTCAACGACGACGGGCAGGACTTGGACTCTCGTTTCGAGGGCGACACGGACCAGAACCTGTTGTTCATAGACGCAGGTGCGGACCGCGTAGGGATAGGTACGAACTCCCCAAGCGCTAAGTTGCACGTAGCCGGGACGCTACTTGTGGCCGACGCGGCAACTTTCAGCAAGTCGGTGGTTATCAACGAGGACGGCGGCGATAACGACTTTCGGGTAGAGGGCGACACGCTCTCCGGGTTGTTCCTGGTGGACGCCAGCGCGGACAAGGTGCTGATTTCCGGCAACGTGGTTCACACCGCGCAGGCGCGGTTTTCGGTTAAGCAGTTCAGCACCGATTCCAACCTTCCCGTCGCAGAGTGGATCCAGGACGACGAAGATGCGATTTTCATGGCTTTCTTCGGCACGTCCGCGGCCAATTTCACGAAGAACATCTCCACCGAGCCGGGAGACGGAAACGCTTTGCCTCCGTTCTCGAAGAGCTCGGTGGGATGGCGGTTCGTGTGCATGGTGAAGTGCTCAAGCACCGCCGGGGTGGGCTGGATTCCCATGTACGCCCCGGACGAGACGTAGCAAGGAGGAAAGAAATGGCCGAAGCGCGCGGCAGGGATGCGGACATCGTGAGGCTTATTCCCGCGCAGGGCGGGAATCTGGTATTGCACCATTACAAGCTTGAGGATGCGGTAACGCTGACTCCCAACACGATCAAGGCGATTGCGGATTACTGGGCGGCGACGCAGGAAGCTGCGAATGCCGCACCGGAGGAAGTCACGCCGGTGGCAGAATCCGAAACGCCAAGGAAGAAACCGACGCGCAAGCCGCGGGCGAAGAAGTAACTACCAGGCTTTTCTCATTTCCGCAGCGGCGGAATTATCGGTCGCATTGGGGCGGGGGACAATCCCCTGCCTTTTATATTGATTCGCAGCGAAATCGCAAAACGGCAATCCGCTACCCGCAGCAGACGAATCCATGCGCGGCGGAATATCCCGCGGTGCGTGCGCTCGCAAGATAGGTATCCCCCTTGCCCTGCTTCCCCGCGAAGTTGCGGTTGCCGGTCGTGACCTGCACCTCGCGCTCGCCGGTCATCCCGACCTGGCCCGCGGCGCATCCCGCGCAGCCCTGGTTGATTATGATCGCGCCGGCGTCTACCAGAGTGTTTATGGTTCCGTCCGCAAGTAGCTCCCGGTAGACTCGGCGGGTGGCGGGCGCGACCTTGGCCATCACGCCGGGCGCGATGCCGTGCTTCGCGACTATCGCGGCGAACTCCCGGATATCTTCGGCGCGGCCGCCCGTGCAGCTTCCGACGACGACGCCGTCCACCGGAATTTTCCGCGCGGCGAGTTCCGAAACGGGGCGCACGTTGTCCGGCTTGGGCGGGCAGGCCGCGAGCGGCTCGATTCCCGATACGTCGAACTCGTATACGACTTCATATTCCGCTTCGGCGTCCGGCGTGAGAAGATCGCAAGCGGCCTTGTCAATTTTCTTTCCGCAGAGATTTCCGATTTCGGCGAGCGTGGATTCGCCGGGACAGATGAAAAGCGAGATCGCGCCCATCTCGGTGCCCATGCTGGCGAGCGTGATGCGCCCCGCGAGATCGAGCGCATCCACCGCCGGGCCGTATATTTCGGCGCTTTTTCCCAGAAGACCGCTTGCGCCGAGCTTGCCGACGAGGTAAAGCGTGAGGTCTTTCGCGCCGGCGCCTTCGGGAAGGTTGCCCGACAGCTCGATGCGCACGGAAGGCGGAACTTCGAACCAGGTACGGGCGTGGCGGAAGGCGTAGGCGATGTCTATGTCGCCCATCCCCTGTCCCAAACAGCCGACCGCGCCGAGCAGGTTCAGGTGGCTGTCGGTGCCGACGACGATGGTTCCGGGGAGCGCGATGCCCTCCTCGATCATGACGTGGCTGCCGATGCCGGCATCCACGTCGAAAACGCGGAGGCCGTGCTTGCGGGCGAAATGGCGGCATCGGTGCTGGTTGTCCGCGTAGCCGATGGTGTTCGCTGGTACGTTGCAATCGAAGGTGAAAAATGTGCGGGAAGGATCGCCTACGGGCGAATCGCCGAAGGACTCCTCGAAGTTCTTGACGACGTTCGCGCCGCCGAAGTCACGGGCGCTGACGACGTCAAGCGAAACCCAGGCTATTCTGCCCTCGTGGACGTCTTCGCCCGCATGGGCGGAGATTATCTTCTCGATTACAGTCATACCCTGGCCGTACATATGCACCCCGCGGGAGGCCGCAGGGCGATTATATCGGCATTCGGGGACGCAGTTCCGGAATAGTGGCGCTCGTGCAAATGTTACTAAGGACGGCTTTCAGGAGGCAAGAGCCGGTATCACGGACTACAATCAGGTGATATAATCCGTTTGCTTGAAGTTGAAAGCAGGTGAACTAGATGTCCAAAACCGATCCCGGCTGGATTTTTATAATCATCATCGTGGCGATCATCGCGGTTCTTTGGAAACCCGTGATCGGCCCCGTCATATCCAAAGTCAAAAACAGCTTCGGCAACGAAGAGCAGATTGCCGAAGGAAAGGCCATCTTCGAAGACACCAACCGCTGGGGCGTGAAAAACGCAGGATGCATCACCTGTCACGCGCCGAGCGGCCCGTCGCCGGATGCAAGCAAGCTGCCCAAATCCCTCACGTTCGAATATGTTGAGCTGACCAACCTCAAATTCAAATACCGCAAAGGCGCCATGGCGTCCGACGAGGCGATCGCCCAGCAGATAAACAAGTGCATCACCGCGGGTTACAGACTGAAGGGCGGCGCCTTGCCTACGACCAACCCCGCCATGCAAGCCCTGGTGGCGTATTTATATACGCTATGACCGAGCCGGGGTGAAGCGGGAGCAAACAGGCGGCGCCCGCGCCGGATGCGAAATCGCTGTTTATGTCCTGAATCCAGACGAGCTTCGCGTCGCGTTCGCGTTCGGCGCCGACCGGGCGATCGTAGACACTTCCAGAACAAGGTACGGCTCTGCGTCGCAATTCGACCTGCACAGTTTGGAATGGGCGATCAACCACGCGGCGAAGCACGGCAAATCAGTCACCGTCTGGCTTGGCATTTCGCCTTCCATTCCGCGTGCGCGCGAAGCGGATAGGCTTGCGGATTCTCTCAAGCGAATCGGAGCGGCTTCGGCAATCATCCGCGATCCCTGTATGATTGCGCTCTGCGGAAATGCGGAAATAAAGGACTTGGTTCTCGATCCTTCACTCCCCATCAGGAACGCTGCTGCCGCCGAATTCTGGCATGCCATGGGCGTGCAGTCCTGGTTCGCGGGATTCGATCTCTCCGCCTTCGAGCTGGAAGCATTGCTTTCATCTGCGGCCGGTAAAGGAGCTTTTGTATACGGACTTGCCGCAATGACTTCCGCGGGTGCGCCGATAATGCCGGGAAGCGACGGCGAGCCGCGGTACTCGTTCGCCTCACTGCATTATTTGCCGAGGTTTTTGAATGCCGGAATGAAACGGCTCGCGCTGTTTCCGCCCGAAGGGGGAGCCGCCGCGGTCGCGGCAATCGTCCGCGCGTTTGCGGCGGTACTGCGCGGAAAGCCGCGGCGGGCCAATGCCTCTGTCGCGATGAAGCAGCTGAATCGCGCAATCCGGCTGCCAGTTTCAAGGGGATTTTTTCCGGGGCGGCTTCATATCCCGCCGGGCGGCAGGCCTCCGGCAGGCAGGCTGCTCTCCGCGGAAGTCGCGGGAGTGGTCCGCGAATATTACAGCGACCAGAGGCGCGTGCGGGTTGTGCTGAAAGCGCCTATCCGCGCCGGCGAGGAAATGCTTTTGATGACGCCGGAAGCGGATTTCAGATTCCGTATCGGTTACGCGAGCATTATGGACAAATCGGGGAGCGCCCTGGAGGCGGCCGCGCCCGGACGCCATCGAGAGGTCAGCATGTTTTTGCCCGCCGAAGCGGCGCCGTACAGCTTGATTTTGCGCGCGTGACCGCCGCATTTCTGTATCGTTAATTGCACAACTGTATTCCGATATAATTGTGACATTTCCGACAAGACACATCGGCGTGTGATTTTCCCCCGCGCGTCATTTTTCACGCGGATCGGGGCATAATGCACGCGAAAGGCCTTGGACGGCCTCGGACCATCCGCCGCAGGCGGAAGCTATGACACGAAGAATAAGGGGCTTTTAGACAGGATTCGTTTCACGGAGGGAATCCGGCGCCCCCGCCTTTACACTCCCGCCCGGCGCGGCTAAACTCCCGGCGATGAAAGTTCTCGGAGTCATTCCAGCGCGGTACGGCAGCACACGGTTCCCGGCCAAGGTGCTTGCGCCTATTCTCGGCCGGCCGATGATCGAATGGGTGTGGCGCGGCGCATCCGGCGCGGCGCTGATAGACGAGCTTGTCGTCGCGACGGACGACGAGCGTGTGGCGGAGTGCGTGCGCGGCTTCGGCGGGCGCGTGGAAATGACCCGCGCCGACCACGCGTCCGGCACCGACCGAATCGGAGAGGTTGCGGAGCGATGCGAGTGCGACTACATCGTCAACATCCAGGGCGACGAGCCGACGATAAAATCCGCCGACCTGGACGAAATGATCGGCGTCGTGCTTGACGAGGGCGCGGAGATGGGGACGCTCGCAAGCGAATGCAATGACATCGAATACATCCGCGAGCCTTCCACCGTAAAGGTGGTCGTTGACAGGGCGGGGTACGCGCTTTACTTTTCGCGGTTTCCGATTCCCTACCCGCGCAACGTGGAGCACGCGTCGTATCTGGTGCACGGCGGAGTGTACATCTACAGGCGCGATGTGCTTTTCAGGTTGTGCAGGCTCGCGCAGACGCCGCTGGAGCTTGCCGAGTCGCTGGAGCAGCTTAGGGCGATGGAAAACGGGATACGCATACGCGTCGTCACGACGGGCTACACGCGGATCGCGGTTGACGTGCCGGGCGACGTGGCGCGCGTCGAGGCCGCGTTGCGCCAGATGAATTGACGAAGCGGGCCGATGACAGAAAGCGCGGCGAGTACGCCGCGGCTATTCTTCCGGTCTTGTGACGAGCGCAAGAATCGCGTGCTCGCGCTCGACCAGCTTGTCCGCGGCGATTTTGAGACTGTATCGAAGCAGCAGGTATCCCAGCGCGAACGAAACGGGCGCGAGCGCGAATCCCGCGACCGGCGCGCCCAGGTAATACGGCGCGATTACAACAGCCATCAGCGGCACGAGAATCGCGTTGCCCGCGAGAGTGGTCAGCATGTATAGAAGCTGGAAAGTGCAGCCGCGCGTCTCGAACTGCGGCTGGCCGCGCCGCCCGCTTTGGTGATAAAGCCTGTAAGGGAAGTAAACCGAAATGACGTTGCCAAGCGCTTCGGTTGCGAAAACGCCGGCGATCATGCCGAGCGCGCAAAGAAGCGAGAGCGCGGGCGGAAATCCGAACGCGATGCCGCCTGCGAGAATTATCGCGACGTGGATGCTCTGGTAAAAGAGCATGCTGACGACGGCCTTGGCGATCATCAATTCCGAGCGCGGAACGGGCGTGACGAGGACGCTTTCGAGCGCGGCGCCGTCCATCCCGAACTTGTTGCCCGACATGCGAAGCTCGCCGATGACTGAAAAGTACGCGTAAAGAGGCAGAATCCAGTCGGCGAACCCTAACCCGGCCTCCCCCCCCGTGCGCCGGAAGAACACGAAGAAAAGCACGAGGTATATGACGAACGAGAGATTGTTGATGAGCCGCATTTTGTAGATTGGTTCGCGGAAGATGTAGCGCCATTCCTTGAGCAGAAACGCGCCCGCGGCCTCCGACAGCCCGAACGAGCGCATCGAGCCATTGGGAGCGGCCTCGCCGTTATTTGCGCGCCGCGCGCGGACGGATTTATGCTTCACCGTTCCGCCGAGCGCCAGCTCGCCGAGAAAGAACCGCTGGATAAGCCATCCGGCCAAAATGAAAACAGACAGCGTTTCCGCTAGCAAAACGGCAAACGGCAGACCCGCGCCGGCGTAATCGCCGGCCGCGACTTCGTTGTACGCCCATCCCGCGAGCCCCGGCGGAAAGAAAAGCCCGATTTTTTCCGCCGTTTCGAGGAACGGCGTCCAGCGTGAAAAATCCGGCGACTTTTCGCCGAGCACGAAAAAGAACCGCGATAAAGTTAAAAGCGCGACCAGAATCGCGCCCACGATCATCGCGATGTCGCTCGCGCGCCTTGACGCGATAGCGCGCGCGAAAACGAGCAGGATCATCTGCCCCGTGACCAGCAATCCAGCCCAGAAGACAGCAGAAATTACAAGCACCGCAAGCGCGGTGTCCGGCCTGTCTCCGAAAGCGATTAGCGCGCCGATTATCAATACGGGGACGAGCGTTCCGAGATAATCCAGAAGCGCGTTTATAACCAGCGCGAGGCCGAATTCCCGGCGCGATATCGGCAAAAGCGCGAGTCCTTCGAAATGCAGGCTGTAGCTGACCGCGTAAGGCGTGAACGGCGAAAGCAGCCAGATAATTCCGGCGATCCACGAAAACGCCGGAAAGAAATGCTGCCGCGTTTCGACCGGCATCATCCCGTAAAAATCGCGCACCGCGAACGCGACCGCGAGAATCGAAAGCGTGACGATTGCGAGCGAGAAAATCCGCAGGCCTGCTTCCAGTCCCTTTCCGCCGGAGCGGAAAACCAGCTTTAGCTTCACCCGCGCGAGCGCGGCTAGTCTATCCACGAAAGCTCCTCGGTGCCGACATGCGCGCCGCCGACAAGCTCCACGAACACGTCTTCCAGCGAGCGCCCGCCAGCGCGTATCTCCTCCATCGGCGCGTGGAACATCAGCTTTCCCCGGTGGATAATCCCGACCGACGTGCAGAGTTTTTCGACGAGCTCCATCACGTGGGATGAAAAGAATACGGTGGCCCCCCCCCGCACCAACCGCGCCATCACGTCTTTAATTTTGCGCGACGCGATCGGGTCGATTCCGTTGAACGGCTCGTCCAGGAACAGGACGCGCGGCTTGTGGATCATCGCCGCCGCAAGAACCGTTTTTTTTCGCATCCCCGTGGAGTAGTCCACGATCATCTTGTCCGCCGCCTCGCCCAGATCCATAAGGTCGAGCAGCTCTTCGGTGCGCGCGTCGGTCTCGCGCCCTTCAAGGCCGTACATCCTTCCCATGAATTGCAGGTACTCGCGCGCGGTAAGCCTGTCGTACAGATGCGGATCTTCAAGCATCACGCCGATACTCGACTTCACTCCGATCGGATCCCGGCGCAGGTCGCGCCCGGCAATCGTAATTTTCGAGTATTCCGCACCGAGTATTCCGACAAGTACCTTTATCGTCGTGGACTTGCCCGCGCCGTTCGGCCCCAGGAATCCGAAAAATTCCCCTTCCGGAACCGCGAAGCTCACATTGTCAACAGCGGTCACCTTGTCGAACCGCTTCGTGAGCGAGTCCACAAGCACCGCCGGCGGCCGCGTGAGCCGGTACGCCGCTGGCGCGCTTTGCTTTGCAGGGCCGCTTGAAAATTCCACAGCGCGGAATTATAGCAATCACACCGGTACGTATTCTGGCCGAGATAGCGGTGACAAAAAACCGCGACTTCAGGTGCTTTCCTTCGAAATACTGCCGCGGAAGCGCCGTCGCACAAATAGGCGGTATGGAGAAATCACGCTTTCTCTGCGTATTTCTGCGCTTTCGCCAGGTCCACCGGGATTATTGTCGAAACGCCTTTGGGCCTGCCCACGACTCCGACAAGCGCGTCCGCAAGCTCCATCGTCCGCTTGTTGTGCGTGACCAAAATAAACTGCGTGCCCCCCGCGATGTGATCGATCAGGCGGCCCAATCGCAGGATGTTGGCGTCGTCGAGCGCCGCGTCCACCTCGTCCATTATGCAGAATCCGCTTTCGCCCATCGAATGCGCGGCGAGGAACAGCGCGAGGAAGACAAGGCTTCGCTCCCCCCCCGATAGAGCGCGCAGCGCCTGGCGCCGCTCGCCGGGGAGCGTGACCATAACTTCCACGCCGGATGCCAGTACGTCCTCCGGCTCGGTGAACTTGAGCTCAACCGATCCTCCTCCGAAAAGAAAGACGAAATATTCGTTGAAACGCTGGGCTATGCGCGCCGACCGGCGCTGGTACTTTTCGAGCGTCCTGCGGTCCAGGTCGGCCAAAAGAGCGCGCAGCTTTTCAAGCGCCGACTGCAGGTCGTTTTGTTGCGAAAGGAAAAACGCCAGCCGCTGGGACTCGACTCTCCAGTGTTCCGGCGCGAGCAGGTTCACGTTGCCCAGCTTGCGGATTTCGAGCTCTATGTCGGAAATCGCGTCGCGCAGTTTGCCGCGACCGAGCTTTTCCAGCGCGTCCGCGCTCGCCGCAGGCTTTGGCGGCCGCGGAATGCCGCGCTCCTCCCACTGGGAGATGAGTATTTCGGGGGCATCGGCGATTTCCATCTGCGCAGGATTTTCGCCTCCATCATCGGCGTCGTCTCCGGCGCTGCAGGGTTCGCCGTCGCCGCAATCCGGAGCATCGAAGGTTATCTTTTCGCGGAACCGCACCTCGCCGTCTTCGCAAAGCTCGACTTCGGAATAATCCGCTTCGTCGGCGTACCCCCCCCCCTCATCTCCTTTGGGAACGGATACCGTTTTCTTTCCCCAAATTGCGATGCCCTCGCTTTCCGCCCAAGCGTGCGAAAGCAGCAGCGCCTCGTCCACTATCGCCAGAAGCTCCGGCGGCAGCCCTGCGGTTTCGTCAACCGGCTCGTCGGCGTCCGGCGCGCGCCGCGTACCGGTTTCTTCTTCCCAGCGCTTCCAGAGATCGTGGTAGCGGTAAAGCAGCCGCCCGCGGGCGACCTCGAACTTGCCGAAATCGCGCTCGAAGCGCTCCGCGTTTTCCGCCGCGGCCTTGGCGCGCTCGCGCGCGTCCTCGGACCGGGCGCGGGCAACATCAAGTGCGCTCCGCGCTTCCGCAAGCGAGTCCTCCGCGGTTTTGCGCGTTCCTTCTAATGAGCCGAGCTTGGCAAGCGCGTCCTCGCGCTGCACGCCGAGTTTTACCGCGCGCGCCTCGAGTTCGGATTTGCGCTCCGCCGCGGCGTCGAGCCGCGCCTTTGCATCCGAAATCCGCGACGCTATTTCTTTCGCCTGCTCGCGGGAATGCTCCAGCGTGATTCCCGCCGCGCGCCGCTCCTCCGATGCGCGCGCGAAATCGTCCCGCGCGATTAAGGCCGAGTTTTCCGCCGCTTTCAGCGATGCAGCGCAGGCCTCGTATTCAGCCGCAATCCGGTCCAGCTCGTCGGATGCGGCCGCGTACTCGTCATCTCGCTTCACCACCTCGGCGGAAATATTCCCCGCCTCGCGCTCTGCTTCGGACAGCTCAAGCGTAATGGTTTCAAGAGTAAGCGAAAGCTCCCGCTCGCGTGCGGAAAGCCCGGATAATTTTTCCTCGACTACCGCAAGCTCGCGAAGCCACCGCGCGCGGTCGCGCTCCGCTGCTTCCATCTCCGCCAGCACCGCGTCGACCGCGCTCTGCGCTCCCTCGACAGCGCCCTCGACGGCCGCCCAGTCCACCTTTAGCCTCGCCGCCTCTCCCGCCAGTTCCTCAATGGCTTTCCGTCGGGATAGAACGCGGCTGCCGGAAGACGGCGCGCCTCCCACTGCCTCGCCGCGGCCCACCATAACCGAGCCGTCCGCGAGCACGGCTTTCGCGATTCGCATTTCCATCCCAAGAATTTGATTCGCCTCGGAAAGCGTCTCGACGATCGCGACCTCGCCGGTTTCACGGTACATCCGCGCCAGCCTGCCGTTGCCCGCGGTGACGAAATCGTAGAATCTGCGCACGCCATCGGGCCACCAATCCGGCCGGGGCGGCACCGTTTCGTCGCGCACCGTTTCAATCAGGCGCGCTTTGCCTATGCCTTCACGGTGGAACTTAGCAAGCGTTTCGCATCCCGCCGCGAGATTGCCCACCTCGACAGCGTCCTCGAATCCGGAAAGCACGAGGTATACCGCGCCCGCGATTTCATCCGGAAACGCGAGGCCGTGCCACAGGTCGCGCACCCCCCCGACCGCGTTGCGCAGCTCCGCATCGGTCAGAAGCGCGCGCTTGCCGGGAGCGAACCCTTCGGCCTCGTTTTCAAGCGCTTGGAGGCTCGCAAGCCGCGCTTCCACGCCCGAAAGCGCGTCGCGCACGCCGTCGCGTTCTTTTTGGGTTTCCGAGTAATTCTCGCGCGCCGCGGACAGTTTTTCGACGGCTTCGGCCGCGCGTTTTCCCGCTTCCTCCGCGTTCGCGGACGCGGTTTCGCGCTCCCGTTCGTATTCGGCTCGCTTTCCCCTGACTTCGGAGAGCGACGATTCGGTTGCGGATCGTTCGCGCCGCCTGCGCTCTATCGAAGCGTCAATGCGCTCCTTCGCGCCCTTCGCCGCCTCCAGCCTGTTGCGCAGCTCGACCGCGTGCCTTTCCGCTTCGATGCGCGCGCCCTGCGCGGTTTCAAACTTCGCGCGCTCCGCGGTCAAGGTTTCCTGCGCGGCGTTCAGAGCAAGCGCCGCTTCTTCCAACGCTTTGGACAGCTTTGCCAGCTTTGCTTCAGCCGCGTCCGCGCTTTCAGAAAGCGCGGCCGCGCGCGCCTCCCCCGATGCGATTTCGCGCGCAAGCAATTCCGAATCCGCTTCTATCGAGGCGATCCGGTCCGAAAGCATCTTCGCTTCGACGTCAATCCGCCCGGCTTCCGCCGCGGCATCACCCGCGGCGCGCTCCGCCGCGTGCAGCGCATCGACGCAGGCTTCGACTTTCGCGCGCGCGGCCTCGACCGCTTCCTCCGCCGCGTCCGCCTCAACCTCCGCCTTCTTGGCGTCGCCCGCAAGAGCGTTCATCCTGTCGCGGATTTCGCCGGCGGTTGCGTTGTTCTTTTCAAGTTCTTCGAAGCACTCGGCAAGTTCGCGGCGCAGGCTCTCCGTACGCAGCGCGGAAAGCCTTGCGGTTAGATCCGTGTAAGCGTTCGCGTCCCTCATTTCGGATTCGAGAGCGGTCACACGATCCCGCACTCCGGAAACAAGGTCCGCTAGCCTGGCAAGATTTTTCGAAGTTTCCGAAAGCTTCTCTTCGGTGCGCCGTTTCTGGTCGATGAGCATTCCGATTCCGCACGCGGAAACGAGCCACATCCGCATCTCCTGCGGATTTGCCAGAATTTTCTTTTCCACTTCGCCCTGGTTGATGGAAATTACCGAGCCGCGCCCGAGGCCAAAGCGCCCGAAGAACTCGTCCACGTCCTTCATCCGGACGGTCTCGCCGTTCAGGACGTATTCCGAAACACCATCGCGGTATAGCCGCCTTTCCAGCGTAACCGGCCCGTCCACGTGAAAGCGGCCGTTGCCGCCGTTCCCGTTGCCGAATTCCTTGCCGTTGCCCGAAGGCAGCGATTCGCCCGGATCGCCGAAAAGCCCGCCGCGCTTGCGGAAAGTCAGGCCGGGTTGGAAATGGGGAACGAAAGTGAGCTTGACGCTCGTGAAATTCTGACGTTTCGCCTCGCCCGCGCCGCCGAAAATCAGGTCGTCCATCCGCCCCGTGCGCAGCCTTGTGGGAGACTGCTCGCCGAACGCGAACAGGACGGCGTCGAGAATGTTGGACTTGCCGCTTCCGTTCGGGCCGACTATCGCCGTGACCGGCCGCTCGAAGTCGATCGCGCTTTCGCGCGCGAACGACTTGAATCCCACAAGCTCCACCTTGCCAAGCCTGAGTACCGCCAACAGCGCTCCAAAAACGCGAATAGTCGCGCAAAAACCACCCCAGGGGACTGCACCGCACGGCGGAGCAAGTCCGCCGCGTCCTCCGGCCAAACCCTTCGGATTCTAGCACGAATCCGTAAAAACAGACGGATGTGCGGGCGCCCGGCTGGGATTTCCCGGCTTTCAAATCCCCTGACCGGCGGGAATGCGCCCGCCCCGCCGCCGCAATATTAGCAAAAAATCAACACGTTATCCACAAGAGGCGTGAAACCGGTGGATAAGTTGTGGATAAAAGAGGAGGAAAGAGTGAAGTGGGAAATGAGATTAGAGAGATAAGGGAAGAGAGAAAAGCGAGAAGCTAGGAGTGAAACAGCGCCGATTTCCGGACGGCGTTGAAGCTAAATCCACATTGCTCCCGCTTACGGGATAACAGCTGAATTTCGCAATTTGCCCGAAAGGGAGTGCGCGGCATAAGCGGCATCCGGAAGAGGCGGCGTGAGCCGCCCGGCGTACGAATGGCATTGCTTTCGCCGACGTGCAATATTCAACCGCATTCAACCGCAATTTTTCCGTCGCGGCGCACGCCGTAAATCCTGCGGTTATCAGCCGAATTAGGGCCGAAGACCCGGCAAGGTTTGACGCGGCGGCTGGAAAAAAAAGCCTCAAAATTGCGGTACAATTCAATCAATCGGTTTCGCGCCGCGAATTTTTCCGGTGCGGAGGTGTCGGATGGGCCGGAACAACCTTTTCGCGTTGTTGGTTTTGGCGCTTTGCGCCGCACTTGCGCTGGTTGCGCTTCTTGCATCCGGGTGCGGCAATAAAAAGGCGAAAATTTACTTTTTCTCTCCGGACGGCCGCAATCAAAGCCCGTACTACGACATCTACGGCAATCCGGTGTACGAAGGCGATTCGTGGCGCTTGCACGGCCACCGGTACGATCCTATCGGCTTTCGCCGTGACGGGCGCGGAGACGTGTACGACCAATGGGGCAACTGGATCGGATTCGAAGACATATTCAGGGGGGATAACTGGTACAACCCCGGAACGAACTACGATACCAACTCATACAACCGCACCTACAGCGCTATCAAGGACAAATTCGAGCGGCTGCTTTATTCCGCGCGCAAGGGAGAGATTGACCGGAGCGCGAGCTTCGCTATGCTGGATCGGATCGGAGCGCATTACGACAGGATATCGGGCAAACTTTCGTTCTCCGACGCGCTTCCGGGAGACACCGACCTGGACGGCGAAGTGAGCATCAAAGATTTGACGCCGATCGCGCTGAATTACGGAAAGGAAGTGCCGCAGGACGATCCAGATTCGCCGTTGCATGTAATAGACACCGACGAAAACGGCGAAATCGGAATGTCCGACGTCACGCCGGTCGCGCTTTATTACCAGGAAGTTTTGTATCGCTACGAAATCTATGTGGAAAACCCTGCGACGCCGGAGGAAGACTGGTCGCTTTACAGCTCGCTGCCCGCGGAGCTGATCAAGTGGAACAAAGCGGGGCGCGCCGTGCTCGAAATGCCGGAGGAGCTGGCGGAGTACGTCAGGGTGGAAGCCGTGATACGCACCGACTGGGTGCGCGAAGGCTTCAGGCGCGAGGCCAGCGTATTCGGTCCGAGCACAGAGCCGCCGGATGGCCTTTACGCGCTGATGCAGTAGCCTCCAATAGATAGGCAGTATTCAGCCATTCGCGCGGCATGCCGCGGAATCGCCCTCGTGTCCCGCTAGTCCTTCCCGGTGATTTTGTCAAGCTCTGTTCACTTAAACCCATCCCAGCGCCACCATGATATTTATTTCACTTGTGATTATTTGCTGTATTTTCACATACAGGCGCGGTATAACTATTACGGTTCCGACGGAGCCGAGCAACTTGAAACTTTGATTGGTGCGGGTTTTTTAATAAACCGCCGCATCAAGCAGCTGAAACCCCTTCTTTCAGCCGCAGATATCTTGTGATAAAGCCTGTTTTTGGATTTTATCACAAGCTATTTTCGACGACCCGGGCCGCAATCCCAGAACGGCCCCAGGGTGCTCTGATGTTAGAGGAGGACCGATAAATGTTCAAGATTCAGGTTTTCGGTAGCGGCACAAGCAAGTGCCGGCAGATGAGAATCCGCGTCCACAACGCGCTTTGGATGCTTGGCCTGCGCGATTTCCAGGTGGAGGTGGAAGGCGACATCCGCAACTTCCCTGCGGAAGTGAAGGACACGCCCGGTCTCGGCGTGAACGGCAAGGTTCTGGTCAGCGGAAGGCTGCCGGAAATCTCGGAGATCCAGCGCCTCCTTGCGCCTTATGCGCTCGGCATGGAGTTGGAGGCCGCGGCATAACGAAGACAGCAACCGGTTATTTCCCCCAAAAAAGGCCCGCGAAAGCGGGCTTTTTTCGCGCTAATTCACGCCGCCCAGCGTCCAGACACCGGCGAGAAAAAAGTAATCTTCCCTGTTTTCCCATCCTTCCGGAACGAGCGACTTGTCGAGCGTCGCCCAGATGAATATGTAATAAACTCCGGGCGTGCCCGGACCGCCCGCGCCGTCCGGCGGCATCGGCGTACCGGGAAGCGGCTTTGACAAATCGAGCGTGCAGGAATACTTTCCCGTTTCCGAGTTCCATTCGACCAATTCGTCCGTCGGCACGGCCGCCCCCTCCGGCGCCGCGCTTCCCTTCGGCAGGAAAAGATTGTAGCTTCCGGGATTCTGGCCGCCCATCAGGTTTGCGTTCATCGCCTCGGGCGCGATCGGCTGCGGAAACGGATCCCATCCGAGGCCGACGTATCTGAGCTTCGCCCGCTTTATATCCAGCGTCCCCGAAACCGCTATGGGCTCCCCAAGCTTGATCGACTGCGGAATGGGCGCAAGCCCGCCGTAGTCGTCAACGAACGTCTGGTCGCAAGTAAAGACGCATTCGCCCGTCGGGAAAAGCGCGAATCCGATTCCGACGCCGAGCTTGTTGTGCTCCGGCTTGAGTAAATTGACGCGGTGCCCTTCGCTCCCCATAAAAGATGAGTGCATATATTCGACAACCTTGCGCGTGAGATATACGCGCACGCCGCACGCGAAGAACGTGACGTTCTCGCTCATCCCGTCGTTGCCGCCGCCGGCGGTGTAGCGCATCGTGGGCGTGAAACCTTGTATATCCCAATGGCTGATGTAAGAATGCACCGCCATTTCGTCCGCGTGCCACTGGCCGACTTTTTGCGCGTATTCGTCCATCGCGAGCGGCTGCAATTTGAGTTTCGCGCGCTCGCGGTTGACCAGCTCCAGCATGTAAGTCCGCGCATCGTCAATCGTTATTTCTTCGGCCTGCGTTCCGAACATCCGCTCGGCTTCGGCTGCTCCGAAAAAACCGCCCGTCCATTCGTCCTGCGCAAGCGCGGGGAAACAAATCAACAAAGCAGCAAGTGCGGTGCAACCTGACGCAAGTAAAAACTTCATCAATATGCCGAATCGCATATCGATCGAATTATAGCCGAGGGGCACAACATAGTGCGCCAAATGAGCCCCGCCCGGTGAAGGTTGAGCTGCCCGCGAGGGATGCATCTTCCGCTATTGGAGGCGCCTTGTATAATCAACACGCGTCGCGGCCGGCGTTCAAATCGGCCCGGCAAAAGGGGTACAGGTGGAGGAAATGCAAACCGTAGAATTTGACGGCGCGCCCGCGCCCCGCGTGCGCTCGACGACGATACTGGCCGTCAGAAGCGGCGGCAAGGTCGCGGTCGGCGGCGACGGCCAGGTGACGCTCGGCCAGTCCGTCCTCAAGCACGGCGCGAACAAAATCCGCGTACTCTCGAAAGGCGGCGTCATCTCCGGATTCGCGGGAGCGGTCGCGGACGCGCTGACATTGTTCGAGCGATTCGAAGGCCAGCTCGAAAAGCATCCTTCCAGCCTCAAGCGCGCGGCGGTGGAGCTTGCCAAGGAGTGGCGCACCGACAAATACCTGCGCCGGCTCGAAGCGCTGTTGATTGCCGCGACGCCGTCGGAGCTGCTGATTATCAGCGGAAACGGAGACGTGATCGAGCCGGACGACAACATCGCCGCGGTAGGAAGCGGCGCGGACATCGCGCGCGCGTCGGCCAAGGCGCTGATGCTCGCCGGATGGACGGAGCCGAGAAAAATAGTCGAAGCCGCGCTGGGTATAGCCGCGGAGATTTGCATTTACACCAACGACCACATCACAATCGAGGAGGCAGGCGGCTGATCCCCGCACGGCGGGAATCGCAGGCCGGCTGAACCTTGGGTATGCGAAATTCACTTGAAAAAAACGGCGGGATGTTCGAGGATCTGACTCCGCGCCAGATTGTAGAGCGCCTGGACGACTACATCGTGGGTCAAGACAAGGCCAAGCGGGCGGTCGCGGTGGCGATTCGCAACCGGTGGCGGCGCGCGCGCGTTCCAGCCGAATTCCGCGACGAGATAATTCCTAAGAACATCCTGATGATCGGCCCGACCGGCGTGGGCAAAACCGAAATCGCACGCCGTCTGGCGCTCATAATCAAAGCGCCGTTCATAAAAGTGGAGGCGAGCAAGTTCACGGAGGTCGGGTACGTCGGCCGGGACGTGGAGAGCATAGTCCGCGATTTGATTGAAATCGGCGTTCGCATGGTGCGAAACGAGCGCATCTGCGATGTGACCGAAAACGTAAAAGAGCGAGTGAACGAGCGCCTGCTGGATAAAATTTCGCCCCGGCCGCGCCATCGGCGCGCGGAAACTCCCGAGGAACAAGAGCGAATTGACGAGGAAGTGCTGCAGGCCAACCGTATACGCGAGCGCGTCCTCGCGGACATCCGCTCCGGGAAGAAGGACGACGAAGAAATCGACATCGAGACGCGCGACAGCCGCCCGAAGATGATGCAGGTTTTTTCCAGCGCGGGTCTTGAAGAAATGGGGATGAACATCCAAGACCTGATGGGCGAGATCGCCGGGCCGGGGCCGAAGAAGCGCAAGCGCATAAAAATCGGCGAGGCAAAGCGCATTCTTTTCGCCGAGGAAGTGGACAAGGTAATCGACATGGACGCGGTGATCACGGAGGCCGTCGACCGCGTTGAGCAGGCGGGTATCGTTTTTGTTGACGAGATCGACAAGATCGCGGGAAGCAAGCCCCAGCACGGCCCCGACGTCTCGCGCGAGGGCGTACAGCGCGACATCCTACCGCTCGTCGAAGGCACTACGGTCATCACGAAATACGGCCCGATAAGGACGCACCATATTTTATTCATCGCAGCGGGCGCGTTCCACATGTCCAAGCCCAGCGACCTGATACCGGAATTCCAGGGTAGATTTCCGATCCGCGTCGAATTGACCAGCCTTTCCGCGGAGGACTTCCGCAGGATTCTCACCGAGCCGACAAACGCTCTCACAAAGCAGTATGCGGAGCTGCTTTCGGCGGACGGCGTGACGGTCGAATTCACGGACGACGGGATCGAATCGCTGGCAGACCATGCCGAGCAAATAAACAAGGAAACCGAAAACATCGGCGCGCGCCGGCTGCACACGATACTCGAATACGTCCTGGAGGACATTTCGTTCGCGGCACCGCTGAACGGCGTGACGGAGACGAAGCCGCTTCGGACGCAAAAGCCGGAGGGCGGCGGTCTGCCCGACGCGCTAAGGGAGGCGCTCAAATTCGAAAACGGCCGGGCGAAGCTCGTCGTTGACAAGTCCTTCGTGGAATCGCGGTTGAAGGAAGTAATCAAGGACAAGGACTTGGCTTCGTATATTCTTTAACCGGCCGCGCGGCCGGGGACTTTATTTCCACTTGCCGGGGGAACGCTTGGATAAACAGCCGGGAAAACGAAAGGAAGACGGGGCAAAAGCCGCGGCGGTCGCGGACGCACCGAAGCCGCGGGCTTCAAACGCGCCGCTCGGCAAGCTTACCTTTTATCCGCTTACGCCTGATCGCCTGGCCGATTTCGAAACACTTTTCGGGGCGCGGGGCGCGTGCGGCGGCTGCTGGTGCATGTTCTGGATGCAGTCCCGAAAGGAATTCGACGCGAACAAGGGCGAGAAAAACAAAAGGGCGATGCGCGCGCTGGTGCGAGGCGGCCGCGAGCCGGGGATACTCGCGTATTCCTGCGGCGAGCCGGTGGGCTGGTGCGCGGTCGGGCCGAGGGAAGGCTACAAGCTGCTCGAAAACTCGCGCGTCCTGCGCCGCGTGGATGACAAGCCGGTATGGAGCATCGTCTGCTTTTTCATCGCAAAGCGCGCGCGCAGGCGGGGCGTGTCCGAGGCGCTGATCGAAGCCGCGCTCAAATTCGCCAAAAAGCGCGGCGCGAAGATCGTTGAGGGCTATCCCGTCGAGCCGCGCAAAGACAGGATGCCGGACGTCTTCGCGTGGACGGGATTTTATTCCGCGTTCAGGAACGCGGGATTCCGCGAAGTCGGCCGCCGGTCGGAATCTCGTCCGATCTTGCGGTACGAATTCGGCGCGAATAAAAAGCCATAGGGAACAATTCCGCGTCGGCGCGGTCATCCCGTCCGGCGGAGGAGGCAACCATGCCCAATCTTGAAGTTTCGATGCCGCGCACGGACGCGGAAACCAAGGCCAGGCTGGCCGAGGCGCTCACCGAGGCGTTTTCGCTCGCGACCGGATTCGACGCGAAAATATTCGGAATCAGGTTTTTCGAGTACGGCCCCGGCGAGGCGTCGCACGGCGGCAAGATCTGGAACGGCCAATCGGGCGAGCCGTACATCCACCTGGTGCTGTACATCCCGCGCATCCGGCGCATCCACAAGCAAAACCTGGTCGCGTCGTTTGCGGCGGCGTTCGCGCAGGCTTCGGGACATGCCGACTGGCGGCCGGTGGTTCACATTTGCGAGCATCCTTATGACAACATCGGCGTGGAAGGGCGGCTTTTGTCCGACTCGCTCCCGCAGGCCAAATCGAAGCCGTACTATTTCGAGCTGCCGGACGACTGACGGCAAAGGCAAATTCCTACTTACGGGGTATGATATCCTGTTCTTTTGCTCTTGTAAGGAGATTTCAGATGAACAAACTTCTTGCGATTTCGCTCGCGCTCGCCGTCGCGGCCGTATTGGCCGCCTGCAGCGGGAACGCGGGATCGAATAACAGCCTGAATTCCGGCGGCGCCAAAATGCAGTCCGCCGTTCCTTCGCCCGGCGCGGGCGCGGGGAGATACATCGTGGTGCTCAAACCCGGCGCGACAGCGGCGGACGTGTCCCAAATGGGCGCTTCGCTTTCGGCGAGGCCGGACGTTTCATACGGAACCGTTTACAGGGGATTCGCCGGATACATGTCCGCATCCGAGGTTTCCAGATTGTCCGCGGACAAGCGGGTGGCCTACATCGAGCCCGACCTGCCGGTTTTTGCCACGCCTCCGGGCGGCAAGCCGGGCGGCGGCGGCGGCTCTTCATCCGAAACTACCGGATGGGGCGTCGACCGCATCGACGCCGACCTCAACACCGGCTCCGGCGGAAGCGGCGTGACCGTGGCGATAATTGACACGGGAATCGATATCGACCATCCCGATCTCGGCGACGCTTACCTGGGCGGATATAACTTTGTCAAGCCCGGAACCCCGCCGGAGGACGACAACGGACACGGAACGCATGTCGCCGGAATCGTCGCGGCTCGAAAGGGCAACGGAATCGGCTACGTCGGTGTTGCTCCCAATGCAAGCCTCGTCGCGCTCAAGGTTCTCGACAGGCGCGGCAGCGGGTGGATGTCGTGGGTCAACGGCGGCATAGACTGGGTCGCCGCCAACGCTTCGGCCTACGGAATCAAGGTCGCCAACATGAGCTTGAGCGCCTATTCCCCGTCCAGCAATCAATCCATGGACACTGCGATTACCACCGCGACGGCCGCGGGTGTGGTGTTCGTCGTGGCGGCAAGCAACGAAAACACCGATGCGGCAAGCTACATCCCCGCGCGATTCTCCAACGTAATCTGCGTTTCCGCGCTGGCCACCAACGGCACTTTCGCAAGTTACTCCAATTACGGAACGGTCGTTGACGTAATCGCACCAGGCTCCAGCATCCCCTCGCTTTGGAAGAGCGGCGGTTACAACACGATCAGCGGAACCTCCATGGCGTCACCTCACGTCGCGGGCGCCGCGGCGCTTTGGTTCGACAACCATTCCGGCGGATTCGACGAAGTATACGCGGCGCTCTGCACGGTTCCTCCGTCGGGATTCGCCGAGCCGGCGCCTTCCGGCGGCTGGGGAAGCTACGACAAAGACGACGTGGACGAGCCGCTTGTTAACGCGGAGTCACTGTAGGGCAAATTTCAGCAATCGCAACCCACAACGGGCGGGTGCCACCGGCATTTCCGGATGGAATCCGCCTGTTTTCGCGCCGCAACCCGAAATTCCTATTGACTTCCGGCGCTTCAGGTAATATTATTTTTCTTTCGGGAGGAAGGAAGTATCGATGCCCAAAGAAACCGTTAAGACCGCCGCCAAGGCGGTAAAGGACGAGGAGCTGGACGCTCCCGCCAAGAAGCGCGTTGCAAAAAAGGTCGCGGCCAAACCGGCCGAAACCGGAAAGCGCCCCAAAACAACCGAAGAAGGCTACAAGATCTATTACCCCGACGCCAAGCGCGACGCTTACTCGAAGGGCGAGATCATCTTTTTCGAACGCGTGCGCAACTGGATGCAGCGGGGGGAGTTGGTCGAAGCCTACGGCAAGGTGGTCGCGCTGGACCTTTTCGACGGCGACGTGCCCTACATCGAAGTGTCCTTCGCGGACGCGAAAAAGCTCAACAAGGTGGACTTGGGCGACGACGTGCGCCGTTTCATCTTGGAAAGCAAATAACCCGCGGCGCGGAATTTACGGAAAGACCAGCGTTCTTACAATTTTGCGCGTGTTCGCGTCGATAATATCCACCTGGCCGTTCTTTTGCCGGAAATCCTCCGCAGCCTGCTTGCCGCATCTACCCGTCACGAGCATGAGAAACGCCACGTTAGTTCCCTGGTGGGCGACAATAAGGATATCGCGCTCGCGCGCTTCCTCTATCCATTTCTCCGCAGGCTCGGCAAGCCGCGCCATAACGGAGTAAATGCTTTCGCCGCCCGGCGGCGCAAAAAGCCCGCCCATCGCTTGCCATTTGAAATAGGAATCCCCAAGCTCGGCAATCAAATCCGCCTCAAGCCGCGCTTCCCAATCTCCCAGCGCGGCTTCAAGCAAAACTTCGTCGGTTTCGATTTCGCTTGCTTCGCGGCCGGTGATGATCGCCGCCGTCTCGACCGCGCGGTTCATCGGCGAGGAAATCACGCGGGCGAATTTGGTGCCGGCAAGGCCGCGCGCAAGCGAGCGCGCCTGCTCGATTCCGGTTTCGTTAAGGGGCACGTCGGTGCGGCTCTGATAGCGCCTGTTAAGGTTGTAATCGGTCTGGCCGTGCCGGGTCAGGTAGAGCACGCGGCGATTATACAACGAGTTATCAACAACGCGCGCAGTGCAGCCGTTTGAAACGCGGGGAGCAAGGAATCTGCCGAAGGGGGGACTCGAACCCCCACGAGGGAACCCTCACTAGCTCCTGAAGCTAGCGCGTCTGCCATTCCGCCACTTCGGCGCGGGCCGATATTCTACCAGAATCACGATTATTTCAAACCGGCTTCGCTGCTTGAAGATGCAAGCTTTTTCATTCGAAAACTTTGGCAACTATCGCCTAGTTTTTCGCTCGCTCCCGCATGTCCGCCGCAAGCTCCTTTATCTCCTGCAGGTCGCGCGTCATCTCGCTCCAGCCGTACCACAGCGAATAATCAGGATTCATATGGAACGCGCCCTGGAACGCGCGCATCCGGTGTTCTAGGAACATGATAAACAGCTTCTGCTCGATTACTGTCGGCGCGTCGTGGAACGTGAGCAGGTCCGGATAGTCGAATGCATAGCCCGCGGGCTTCGGAATGATTTTGTCGCGGTACAGCCCCGCGACGATTTCGATTGCCTGCGCCATCAGCCTGTCGCTTTCGCGGATCATGTCGTCGCCCTTGGCAAGCTCGGCCTTGGCGAAATTCTCGCTGTGGCAGAGGCCGCATGTTCCGATCATCTCGTCGCGCTTCGCCTGCCAGTCCTCCTGGGTCAGCCGCGCAACGTTCGCGGCTTTGACCACGTCAAGCCTGCCGGTTGGATTGCCGTCCGGATCGAGCACGCCTAATCCTTTCAGTATGGTGACGCGGTCGGCCGCCCATTGCGGGTCTTCCGGCATGGGCAGCCTGACGGCGAGGAATCCCCATGCGGTTCCGACTTCATGATCGCCGCCCTGCATGTGGCAGGTCTGGCATTTCGGCGCGGACGCGGTTTCCGGAAGCGTTCCGTTCTGCTTCAGAAGGTAGCGCACGCCATGTTTGGAGCTGGAATACATTTCCCACTGCGGATGATCAATACCCATATGGCACGTCTGGCAGGCCTGCGGCTGGCTCGCTTCGACCTTGGAAAAAGTGTGCCGCGTATGGCACGCGTCGCAGGACGCCACGCCGAATCCCGCACCGTCCTTTTTAAGCTGCGCTATTTCTTCTTCGGTTTTGAGCCCGATTTTGTGGCAGCCGCCGCAGCCCTTCATTCCTTCCATCAGCGCCATCGGCTGCATGTGCGCGGTGGGCATCGCTTTCATCGCCGCCCAAGCGAGCGCGTGTTTGCCCTTCGAGAACTGCTCGACGCGCTCGGGATGGCACATTTTGCATGTGTCGGGAGTGGGTATCGCCGCAAGCGAAGCGTCTTCCGCTTTCGAATGATCCAAGCCGTGGCAGACCGCGCATCCGACACCCATCTGGCTGTGCCGGGAAAGCTGCCAATCGGCGACTATCCCCGGAGTCGCGGTCTTATGGCATTCAGCGCATTCGTCCGCGTAGGCCGGGATTGCGAATAATGAAATACAAACGAGTAACGGAATAATCCTTGACACAAGGCACCTCTTGAAACTTAAGTTCAAAGCGGCGCCGCCGCTCGCCGCGAATTTTATTTACAACTGACGGGCGGGTCAACCTTGGCCGGCAATGATATTGCTTATCTTGCGGCCGCTCAAGTCGTTACCGACCCGAAGCTTCAAGATGCCTTTGAACCGCTTCTCAAGGAAACCGCACCTAATTCTCTATTTTCCGGGTATAATATGTTTTTGATAGTATTTTTGAAATGGGCAGCCTGCCCGCAAGGGGGTAGTTGAATGCGTTCTAACTTCGGTTTTATCCAAACCGCAAACCTGGCAGGATTATCGGCCGCCGTATTGATTTGCGTATTTGTGTTGGCCTGCGGCCGCGGTGCGGAAAAGTCCACCGGCTTATCCCCCTTCCCGGAAAACGGAGAACCGGTGAATGTCTCATCCGAGATCGCCGCGCTTGAAAAGCCGGAAGGCGTCTCTGACTCCACTTGGAACCTGCTTGTGGGCGAGCTTACTCGCCAGCTTGACGGCAGGCGCGCCGTATCTGCGGCTCCAAAGGGAGCGGGCAACGCGCCCGAGCTGTATTTGTTCGATCCGGGCGACGGCTCGCTCGACTTCGAGTGGGACTATTTTTCAAGCGGCGACTACGACAGGAACGGCGAAGTGGGCGTTTCCGACATCACGCCCATAGCGCTAAACTATCTGGCGGACGCGGACGACGGAGTGGGCGACGACGTCCTTGAAAACTTCATAGACGGCGACGACAACGGAGAAATAGGCGTATCTGACATCACGCCGATCGCGCTCAATTTCCTGGCGACCGTCGAGGGATACATCATCGAAAGCTCGGACTCCGAAGCCGGGCCGTTCACCGAGGTGACAAGGCTCAATTTCGCGGACGGCGACGATTCCGCGATTCCGCATTTTGTTTACACGATGGCCACGCCGCCGTCGACGGCAACGTACTTTCGCGTCGTCTCGTTCCACGGAACGGACACTGGCGAGCCTTCAAATGTGGTTGCGTTCACACCGGGAATCACCTACAACACCGACACCACGCTTCCATCGCTCGTCATCGAGGATGGATTCCGCGTCAACCTGACGAACGACGCGCGCCTGCACGTCACGGGAGACGCGACGATCGACGGCGAGTTGCGAGGAGTGGACGGCAACCTTTATTTCGAGGTGGACGGAAATCTGACGGTAAACGGTGACATCACGCTCGACTCCCCCCCCGGCAGCCAACCGGAAGGAGACCCCTTCGACTCGATATTCCTCGTGGTGCATGGAGACGTGACATTCTCCGACACGTCCACGGTCACAAGCGACGGTTCGATTTTCGTCGCGACGAACGAGGCCGACATTCCGACTCCGGACGAGGCGGACGCGGACTGCGACATGGACGACGGGACTTCGCCCACGATTGCTCCTTTCGACCAGTCAGGGCCGTTGCCGTATGTTTCCGCGCGCCCTTACATCCCGCAAGCCGTACGCTCGGCCAGCCAGGCCGCCAATCCCCTGACATTCCGCGGCACTTGGACGGTCCGCACCCCCCCCCGCGGAACGCGCAGGATAGTAGTCGCCATATGGCCTGCGGGCACCGATGTGCAAATCGAGCAGTTCACGCTTAATTGTCCGAACGGTAACGACGGATTGGACGATTTGTCCGGCAATCCGGTGGCGACGGGCGGACATGGCGAACGCGCGCTCAACCTCAACATAAACGTGGTGGACGGGTCGCTTACGTTCAACGGGGATGTGACCATAAATCTCGGCAGCGGCGGCCGCGGCGGCAACGCCATGGCGATCGGCGACAAGGACGCGTCCGCGACGGGCGGAGACGGCGGCCAGCCGGCAAAGCTCAAGATCCGCGGCACCAACGGAATATTCGTAGCCGGAACGCTGACGATAAATCCCGGCGCGGGCGGCGACGGCGGCTACGCCGAGGCGCACGGAGCGGACGGCGCGGACGGCTGTCCGGCGGAGGACGGAGGAAACGCTGTCGCGTACGGAGGATACGGCGCCACTGTCAATCGCGTACTTACATACCGCGGCACGACCGGAATAGAAAACGTGGTTTTCGGCGCGCAATCCGGCGGCGACGGCGGATATGCCATCGCAACCGGCGGTTTCGGCGGCAATGATACCTGCATACCCGGCGGCGTCGGAGGCCGCGGCGGCGACGCGACGGCAATCGGAGGCAACGGCGGAGACTCTTTCATCGACGTGACGGGAGCATCCGGCGGCGGCGGAATCGGCGGCGACGGCGGAAACGCCTACTGCGCCGAGGGATACGGCGGGCACGGCAACAGCTTCGCCGACAAAACTCCCGGCGGCGACGGCGGAAACGGTGGCAATATGGTGTCGGACGCCGGCCGGGGGGGGGCCGGAACTTCGAGCGAAGGCACGGCCGGCACCCCCGAAATAGATGCCAGCGCCGGATGGGGCGGGGACGGCGGCAACGGCTGCCCGCCCGGCGTTCACGGCACGGGCGGCTCGTGGGAATACTTCATTGACGGAAATCCGACCGGAACGGGCAGAGGAAACGACGGCGCGGACGGCGCTTCCACCTGTTTCTTCTGGTTCTTCCCTTGGACCTGGATTCTTGCCGACGGCAACATCACGCCAGGCACCTACACCGAGGACATCTTCAACGACGCGGATCCGCCAGCGCAGGTGGGAACGATGCCCGTCGAATTTTTGGATATTCCGGGCGCGGAATACTTCACGCAGAGCGATCCGGTGCGGCATGTAGGTTTTTCCGGGCCGGGCATTCTGCGCGTAAATGTAGGCTCGATCCTGCTCAACGAGGGCGCGCCGGGCGACATTATCGGGATAAGCTTCCAGCCGATCCAGCCGTTCTTCACGGTGGGCGAAGATTGGCCGCTTTTGATCCAGGCGTACGACAGCTCGGACAACCTTCTCGACACGGTGACGATAACCGATCCGAATCTCACCACAGTTGACAGTTTCTTTGACGTGTTCACGGAAATAAGCTACATCGACATCGTCCCGTTCGAGGGCTGCTTCATCACTCTGGATTCGTTGTTCATCTGGGATCCGTAGCGGTCGTTGTCCCGAAACCGCGGGGCGCGGGGCGCCCGTACCGAATCGCGCGGTTTGCCAAGTCAACGCTGCCGGGGGATAGGAAAGAGGGGCCGAAAGGCCCCTCGTTTTTTTTCGGAAGCGCGCGCTTCCGCTCCGGAACTGCAACCCGAAACCGCCGCGATGCGGGCCGAAAACCGGCGCGACATTCTGTGCCATCGCGGCCGCGGAATGGGCCGCCATGGCGGCCCGAAAAAGGACGCGGGTTCGGGCCGCCGAACCTATGCCGAACCTATGCCAAATTGCGCGACCCACCGCGACGCTGCAATAAACAAGAAGATGGAAACCGGAAGCCGGCGAAAAACCACCAAAAATTTGGCGTGTGCGCCGATCCCTAAAATGCAAGGTTAAGTCTTGGAG